>JAFYWE010000025.1 GCA_017558165.1 Bacteroidaceae bacterium | reverse complement strand
GTACGCTTCTCGGGAGACTCGGGAGACGGTATGCAGCTGGCCGGAAATATCTTTTCCACCATATCGGCAACGGTGGGAAATGACATCTGTACCTTCCCCGACTACCCAGCCGACATCCGCGCCCCACAAGGCGTGCTCACCGGCGTATCGGGATTCCAGGTACACATCGGAGCCGACAAGGTGCTCACACCGGGTGACCAATGCGACATCCTCGTTGCAATGAACCCCGCGGCACTCAAGACACAGTACAAGCACTGCAAGCCCACAGGCGCCATCATCATCGACAGCGACTCGTTCACCGAGAAGGACCTGCAGAAGGCAGAGTTCAAGACCGACGACCCCATTGCAGAGCTTGGAATAACCTGCGAGGTAGTGCCCTGCCCCATCACATCGCTTTGCCAGGAGACACTCAAGGAGAGCGGAATGGACAACAAAAGCATACTGCGCTGCAAGAACATGCTTGCACTTGGTCTTGTTTGCTGGATATATGACCGCGACCTCTCACTTGCCGAGAACATGCTCCGCGCCAAGTTCGCAAAGAAACCTGACATTGCCGAGGCGAATATCAAGGTACTGCGTGCCGGATATGACATGGGACACAACACCCACACTTCAATCTCGCATACATACAGCGTAGAGAGCGACGCCAGCAAGAAAAAGGGCCGCTACATGGACATCAACGGCAACAAGGCAACAGCATATGGTCTTATGGCAGCTGCCGAAAAGGCCGGAATGAGACTGTTCCTTGGCTCATACCCCATTACTCCTGCCACCGACATTCTCCATGAGCTTGCAAAGCACAAGTCAATGGGTGTCATCACCATGCAGGCCGAGGACGAGATTGCCGGTTGCGCATCGGCAGTAGGTGCCGCATACGCAGGAGCACTTGCCTGCACATCGACATCAGGCCCTGGTATCTGTCTCAAGAGCGAGGCCATAAACCTTGCCGTCATTACCGAGCTTCCGCTGGTAATCATTGACGTGCAGCGCGGTGGACCGTCGACCGGACTCCCCACAAAGAGTGAGCAGACCGACCTGTTGCAGGCACTCTACGGACGTAACGGCGAGAGCCCAATCCCTGTAATTGCGGCTACATCACCTACCAACTGTTTCGATGCCACATTCACAGCCTGCAAGATTGCCGTTGAACACATGACACCTGTCATACTGCTCACCGACGCATTCATTGCCAACGGCTCGGCAGCATGGAAACTTCCTGACATCAACAGCTACCCCACTATAGTACCTCCCTACGTCACACCCGAGATGCATGAGGGTTGGAGCCCATACAAGCGCAACCCGGAGACTGATGTACGCTATTGGGCGGTTCCAGGCACCCCAGGCTTCACTCACCGCATTGGTGGACTTGAGAAGAGCGCGGCAACAGGCGCCATAAGCAACGACCCAGCCAACCACCACAGCATGGTAGAGACACGCGCCAACAAGGTTGCGAAAATTGCTGACAAGTTACCCGAGCAACAGATTGAAGGCGACAAGGACGCCGACCTGCTCATCATAGGCTTCGGCGGCACATACGGACACCTGTGCGAGGCCATGCAGCAGATGCGTGATGAGGGCAAGAAGGTCGCTCTCGCGCACTTCGAGTTCATCAACCCGTTGCCACGCAACACCGAGGAGATCCTGCGCGGCTACAAGAAGATCGTTGTTGCCGAGCAGAACATGGGACAGTTCGCGGGCTACCTGCGCAGCAAGTTCCAGGGAGTTGATTTACGCCAATACAACGAGGTCAAGGGACAACCCTTTGCCGTTGCTTCATTGGTGGAGGCATTCACTAAAATCATGGAGGATTAAGAGATGAGCGAATATAAAGCACAAGACTACAAGTTCGGACAGCCACGCTGGTGTCCGGGATGCGGTGACCACTCGTTCCTTGGCGCATTGCACAAGGCTATGGGCGAGCTGGGTGTTGCCCCGCACAATATCGCTGTGATTTCGGGTATCGGTTGCTCGTCACGACTGCCGTACTACATGAACACATACGGTTTCCACACCATTCACGGACGCTCGGCGGCCATCGCTACCGGTGCGAAGGTCGCCAACCCTGACCTGACCGTGTGGCAGATATCGGGCGACGGTGACGGCCTTGCAATTGGCGGTAACCACTTCATCCACGCCGTACGCCGCAACATTGACCTGAACATGATCCTGCTCAACAACAGCATATACGGACTTACAAAAGGCCAGTACTCGCCCACATCGGTACGCGGTTTCGTGAGCAAGTCATCGCCATACGGTACTGTCGAGGACCCGTTCCGCCCCGCCGAGCTGTGCTTCGGCGCAAGAGGCAACTTCTTCGCACGCTGCGTGGCTACCGACATGGCCGCTGCCGTGGAGTGCCTGAAGGCTGCCGCACAGCACAAGGGTGCATCGGTGACCGAGGTTCTGCAGAACTGCGTCATCTTCAACAACGGCACGCATGAGAGCGTCTACACCAAGGAGGGACGCGCAAAGAACGCCATCTACCTTGAACACGGCAAGCCCATGCTCTTTGGCGAGAACCGAGAGTTCGGCCTCATGCAGGAGGGATTCGGCCTAAAGGTCGTGAAGATAGGCGAAAACGGTATCACCGAGAACGACATCCTTGTACACGACGCGCACTGCAAGGACACCACCCTGCACCTGAAGCTCGCGCTGATGGAGGGACCTGATTTCCCCATCGCACTCGGTGTCATACGCGACGTGGAGGCTGTCACATACAACGACGCCGTACACGCACAGGTCGAGGAGGTCAAGGGTGCCAAGGGTTACCACACCTTCAGCGAACTACTGGAGACAAACGAGATCTGGGAGATAAAGTAAGAGACTACATACCCCGATAATGATTCAATCCGCATGGTCACCCCGTGCGGATTGTTTTTTTTATGCAACAATATAACGGTTGAGCCAAGATTAAGAAGCTGTTTAAATTTCTTTCAAAAATATTATTTACATAGTCCTAAAGAAGTGCTTGTCTTTTTATGCCCTTTGTTGCACGAACCCACTCCCGCTCGGCAAAGCAAGTAAACTTTCTTTGCTCTCGCTTACTCGTGGCTTTGTTGCCTGTTTTTCTCTTTTTCGCAGTTACATAGCCCGCTATACGCCTTTGAAAAATAAAAAAACAATCTAAAAAAGTTCTATAAAAATTTCAAGGACATAAATTTAAACAACTTCTAACTCTATACACAAGTCTGTCATCCTGAGCGGAGTGAAGGATCTCAATTTCGCTCGGTTCAGAGATTCTTCACGTTCGTTCAGAATGACACCCTCACTTGAAACTTAATTTTGGGTCATCATCCATATCATCACCCAATTCTATACCCATTAACAGAATTACCATTCTTTGGATTTTTTGATTTTAATATATTAAAAAGCAGGAAAAATGTTTCCTGAAGTGAAATATTTAACTACTTTTGAAGATGATAAAACCGACAGGACAATCTGTAAAAAATCATATTTTTCGAATAAAACGGAATTAATTATCATACTTTAACCATTGGGACAGATTTGCTTGCACAAAGCAAGTTTTCCCGAATTAAAAAAAACAATATGAAACTATTCAAATCGGTTGGAAGGTCGCTGATTACAGCAGCCATCATGGGAATTCCACTTTCCTTCTTGCCCGTTGAGTCATGGGCAAGCACAGCCATCGTACAGCAGGACCAGCAGTACGGTACAGTGAAGGGTACAGTAATGTCTGACAAGGGCGAGGAGATGATCGGTGCCGTTGTCTACGTTGTCGGTTCACAGAACTCGGCATTCGTTGACTTCGACGGTTCATACGTACTCAACAATGTCAAGAAGGGTTCAACAATCCGCGCCACACTCATGGGCTTCACCTGTGAGGACCAGGTATGGAACGGCGGTGCATTGAACTTCGTTATGGTCGAGGAGAACAACCAGCTTGAGGAACTGGTGGTTACCGCAATGGGTATCATGCGTAAGGAGAAGTCTCTTACCTACGCGACACAGATGGTTAAGGCTGACGACCTTTTCAAGGCTCCAGATGCCAACCTCATCAACTCACTCGAGGGTAAGGTTTCAGGTATCACCATCACTCCAAGTGCCGGTGGTGCCGGTGGTGCATCAAAGATCACTCTCCGTGGTAGCAAGTCAATCATGGGTGAGAACGCTCCACTTATCGTTGTGGACGGTGTGCCTATGACAAACAGCATCCGTGGTCAGGTAAGCGACGCCGCTAACCTCACATACTCAGGTGCATCAGAGGGTAGTGACCCGCTTTCAATGATCAACCCTGACGATATCGAGTCAATGAACATCCTTAAGGGTGCCAACGCCGCTGCCCTCTACGGTTCACGCGCTGCCAACGGTGTCGTTATGATTACCACAAAGAAGGGTAAGGAGGGTAAGATGGAGGTTTCATTCAACTCAAGCACAACATTCGAGACTCCACTCCTTACACCAGAGTTGCAGAACCAGTACGGTGGCTACCGTGCCGCAGGTAATGGTACTCTTCTCTATGACAGCTGGGGAGACCGCCTCAACGGTAACGGCAAGCACGTACACGAGTTTATAGGTGTAAAGCAGTATTTCCAGCAGACTGACGCGGAGGGCAATCCTCAGATGTTCAACGCTTATCTGCGCAACTATGCAAAGGACGATATTGCAGAGTTCTACGACCTCGGTGTAAACACTACAAACTCGGTTTCAGTATCAGGCGGTACAGAGAAGATCCAGACCTATGCATCTTACTCAAACACACACTCAATAGGTATGGTAGAGAGCAACCGCTACAACCGTAACACATTCGCGTTCCGCCAGAACTACAAGTTGTGGGACCGCGTTACCTTGGGTGTAAACGTTAACTACAACCAGGCAAAGACAAAGAACCGTATCGGTGGTGGTACTGTAGGTAACCCAATCTATCACCTCTACACCACTCCACGTGACGTGGATATGGACTACTACAAGAGCAACTATCAGGCTAACGGTAGCTGGTGGTCATCGGGTGACGCAGACGGTAACGGTACACAGAACTACTTTGTACAGAATGCCGACGGCCACTACGAGGAGATCCGCGACCATGTCCTCCTCAACGGTCCACAGCAGCAGTACGCATTCCAGGCTCCTATGCAGAACAACCCATACTGGCTCACTAACATGAACCAGGGCCAGCAGAACGAGGAGCGTTTCTCGGCTTCGTTCAACGCGACAGTGAAGCTCATGGAGGGTCTTAACTTCCAGGCACGTGTATCTATTGACCACAGCAAGTATCAGAGCGAGGGCGGTACATACGCATCTACATGGGGCCCTGTCGAGATGTATCGTTACGGTACATACTACCTCAGCAACAGCCGCACAAACGAGATCTACACCGACTACATGCTCTCTTATAATAAGGAGTTGAACAAGGACTGGACAGTTTCAGCGACTGCAGGTTATGTAGGCCACACAATCAAGGGCAACAGCAGCAGCACATACATCGGCAACGCGACTGTAGACATGACACGTGGCGGTCTCTCATTCGGTATCCCAACAGCCATCAACAAGTTCGAGCCAAGCTACGGTGGCCCAGGCGTCACATCAAAGGGCAAGAGCTCTAACTGGGACCAGGCTGCTCTTGTAACAGCACAGGTAGGCTTCAAGGACGTAGTATTCTTTGACGCATCATACCGTCAGGACTGGTACCGTCCATTCAAGCAGTTCGCATACCTTGGTACAGACGAGAGCTACGGTTACTTCGGTTTCGGTGGTAATGCCATCCTCAGCGACATGATCGAGCTTCCAAGATGGTTCAACTATGCAAAGTACCGTTTGAGCTACTCTGAGGTAGGTAACTCTATCCCTAACGTGCTCTACAGCGCAGTTTCTGTAAATGAGGCTTTGAATACAGCAAACGTCACATCAAGAAACTTCTTTATCCCAGAGCCTGAGAAGACAAAGTCATTCGAGACAGGTCTCGAGATGCAGTTCCTCAAGGATTGCCTGAACGTGGACCTCACATACTACAACTCGGCAATGCACAACTCATACCTTGAGATTGCAGGTACCAACGGTAAGGCACAGCCTGTGAACAGCGGTATCATCCGCAACCAGGGTATCGAGGCTACCGTAGGCTATGACTGGAAGATCAACCGCGACTGGCGTTGGAAGACCTCTGTGAACTTCTCATACAACAACAACAAAATCGAGGCTACCGCAAAGGACAAGTACGGCAACAACAAGGACATGTCAACAACAATTGCCAACGGTAAGATCCAGCTTCTCTACCGCAAGGGCGGTGCTTACGGTGATATCTACGTGACAGACTTCACACGCTACAAGGAGAACGTATACGTAGAGTACGTTCCAGAGCAGGCTTATGACGAGGCCAACAACCCATTGGAGGACGAGAACGGCAACCCTATCACTGTTGATGTACCTTATTATAATACAGTAGGTAACGGTGAGCTTGTAAACAAGGCTGGTGACCTTTACATTGTCAACGGCAAGCCATCACTCGGCGGTTATGCTACAGCGGCAAGTAACGGTAAGCTCCGTGTATACGAGTCAAACAAGAAGTTCCAGAAGTTCGCAGGTAACGTGAACAGCAAGTACCAGCTCTCTTGGTCAAACACATTCACATACAAGGATTTCTCACTCTTCTTCCTCATCAACGGACGCATCGGTGGTAAGGTAATTTCTCTCACAGAGGGTTATCTTGACAACTTCGGTGCATCAGAGCGCTCTGGTGCTGCCCGCCTGAATGCAGAGAAGAACGGTATCTACACTGCTGACGGACGTCACGGCATGTACCTGAACGAGGGCCGCAACCTTGTTGCCGTAGAGGACTACTACACATTTGTTGGTAGCAGCGACGCTACAAGCTACATCTACGACGCTACTAACTTCCGTCTGCGCGAGCTCTCATTGGGTTACACATTCCGCAACCTCTTCGGTGAGTACAAGAACCTGAACGTTTCATTCGTTTGCCGCAACCTCTTCTTCCTTTACAAGGATGCACCGGTTGACCCAGACGTATCATTGTCAACAGCCAACGGCCTTGGCGGTATCGACGTATTCAACTATCCTTCGGCACGTACATTCGGTCTCAACATCAAGTTGAACCTCTAATCGCTTGCCTGGAGTAAATATTAACTAACAGAAAAATGAGAATTATGAAAAAATATTTGATGTTTGCAGGCTCACTCATGTTTGCCTCATTAGCAATACAGTCATGCCTTGACTATGACGATCCAGGATCGGAGATGGGCGAAAGCACTGTAGAGACCGATACAGAGCGCTATGTCGGAAACGTTGACTCTATCGCATTCCTTAACACACCTTCGGCCGAGGCTGTAGATTCAGCCAGCGAGGTTCTGCGCACATACTTCCAGCAGACTCTTGCCGGCCAGTACAACATCCGCGGAGGTAAGGAGGGTGGTCTGCCTGCAGAGCACGCTTACCAGCGCCAGTACTCATTGGGTCCCGACCTCTATGCACAGTACTTTACAATTCCTCACAAGGACTTCATGTACGGTACACACACCTCTACATACAATGTATCGGCTGAGTTCAACGACAACGCACTTGGCGCATATACAATGGCCAAGAACGCCATCATGCCACTCTTGAACCATCCTCTCGTTGACTCTATCCCTGAGATGAAGGCAATCAACCTCCTCTACTACTGCGTTGCAGCACAGGAGAGAGCCGACCTTGCAGGTCCATACACATACCTCGAGGACAAGATAAACTCTGAGAGCCCCCAGGAGTACAATGACTTGAAGACCATCTACTACGGTATCGAAGAGAACCTTAACACAATCGTTGCCTGCCTTGAGAACTACGAGACACGCCCCGACTGGTACAAGGAGAAAATCACGAACATGATGATGGAATACTGCCAGACAAGCCGCGGTATGCTCACCGGAGACTTCAGCATGAATTCATACATCAAGCTTGCCAACTCACTCAAATTGCGTATGGCCATGCACATCGTGAAGGTTGAGCCAGAGACCGCACAGCGTTGGGCCGAGGAGGCTGTTGCAGGTGGTGTTGTAGAGAACGCTGACGAGCAGCAGGGTCTGTTCCCGATGATCAGCGGTTTCAACCACCCGCTCCCAGGCATCGCCAACAGCTGGGGTGACCTCCGCATGAGCGCATCGTTCGAGAGCCTCCTGATGAGCCTTGACCACCCTTACACAAAGTACCTCTTCATGCCTAACAGCTACGATTTCATCAACACAAAGACTGGTGAAGTTCTTATGGAGGCAGGTACTCGTATCTGCGGTCTTCGTGCAGGTACTCTTGTTGGCAATGGCCAGACATATGCACAGAACCAGCGTCAGGCATACTCTACATTCAGCACTGATGTAGTCTACGGTTCACAGTGCCCGACTTATTTCGTAAAGTGGGCCGAGGTTGACTTCTTGCGTGCCGAGGGTGCATTGCGCGGTTGGAACATGGGCGGTACAGCACAGTTCTTCTACGAGCGCGGTATCCGTAACGCATACCTCGAGGATCCATTGATCGGTGCTGCACAGTACACAGAACTTGTTGACGCTTACATGGAACAGGAGGTTCCTGTAGACTATATCCAGGTAGACCCGCTACGTGATGGTCCGGATTGGGCAAGTGTCACAAAGATCGGTGTGAAGTGGAACGAGGCTGACGACAACGAGACAAAGCTCGAGAAGATCATCACCCAGAAGTACATAGCACTGTTCCCGCTCTCAACAGAGGCATGGACAGAGTTGCGCCGTACAGGCTATCCTAAGCTGTTCCCAGTACTCAACACTGACGACGGTGACGGTTCAATCGAGCAGGGTGAGATGATCCGCCGTATTCCTTGGGTTCCAACAGACCCTATCGCAGCCGCAATGGTTGAGAATAGCGGTATCCCAGCCCTCGGTGGCCCGGACGAGCAGGCTACACGCCTGTGGTGGGACGTTGACAAAGCGAACTTCTAATTAAGAATAACCATGGCCTATACTCCATGTCTACACAGGGGGTATAGGCCTTTTACTAACCATAATACACAACAATATGAAAAGATTTCTAATCATTGGCGGTCTGTCACTCCTTACAGTAGCAGCCAACGCCCAGTCGTACCAGCAGGGTTACGTTGAATGGGGCGGTTTTGCAAAGGAGTACGGTACCACACTCCAGAACTGGGAACCAGGAAAGCAGGTTACCGAGGACGACAACTTCTTCATCTCACGTGTGAAGCCAAAGGCACGTTTCCGCAATGCTGCCACACAGGTGCGCACAAGCATTGACGAGAGCAACGACAAGAAACTGGTAATGTGGGTACCAATCGATGACGAGTCGGAGAACGCAATGCCTAACGGCGTATACGACTCTGAGGTATTCAACATGTGGCAGTACATCTCGCACTACGGTAACTGGACATCTCCACAGGGACGTATTCTGGGTAACTTTGCCGACGTTGCACACAAGAACGGTGTAGCCGTATCATCAGTGGCAGGTATCCCTTACGGTGGTCTCTACGGTAACGGCTGGCAGGAGGCCATGCAGGCTGTTATTGACGCCGGCGCAGAGAAGGGTGCCAAGTTCATGCACTACTACGGTATCGACGGTCTCGGCTATAATTCTGAGTTCTCGGGCGGATATGCCATCATGCAGAAGCTCATCCCATACCACAAGGAGCTCGTCGAGAAGTCATTGCCATTGAACCCATTGTTCGAGAACCTCTGGTATGACGGTACTGCCGAGAACGGTACAATCAGGTTCGACAATGGATTCGGCACACACAACGATGACATCGCAATGGGTGCAGCCCTCTTCTTCAACTACAACTGGAACTACAGTTCACTGTTGTCAAAGTCAGTAGAGTATGCAAAGAGCATCGGTTACAACCCACTCAACATCTACGCAGGTGTTAACATGCAGGGTGCCGAGCCAGGCAGCAACAGCTGGCCTCTCTTGAAGGACTACCCTATCTCAATCGGTCTTTGGGGTGCTCACAGCCAGAACATGTTCTGGGAGAGCCGCGGTGAGAAAGGTAGTGCAGCCGAGGTTAAGCAGCGCACATACCAGTTGCGTACCGAGCGCTGGTTCACCGGCGGTACACGTAACCCGGTCAACTGCCCTGAAGTGACAAGCTCAATGAAGTACAATGCCGACAACTTCACTTTCCACGGTATGTCTTCATTCATGACTGCCAAGAGTACACTCTGCTGGGACCTCGAGGAGGAGCCATTCATCACATACTTCAACCTTGGTAACGGTAAGTTCTTCAACTGGAAGGGCGAGCGCCAGCACGACGGCGAGTGGTACAACATCGGTGTTCAGGACTACCTGCCTACATGGCGCTGGTGGTTCACCACATCATTGTTGGGTCGCAACGCATCGGACGTTGCAGCCAACGGCCTCGATGCAGAGTTCACATGGGACGATGCATGGGTAGGCGGTTCTACAGTACGCGTGTTCGGTTCAACCGAGGGCGAGTACCTGCACCTCTTCAAGACACAGTATGACCTTGCTGACGGTGACGTCATCACATTCCGCTACAAGCTCGCTGCTGGTAAGGCCGACATCGACCTTGTACTCACAGGCGTGGGCAGCGAGGATGTTGCCCTTGGCAACCTCAAGGTTTGCGCGGCAGACAAGGCTGCTGACGAGGATCTCTGGGTTGAGCGCACATTCGAGGTTGGCAAGGACCTCAAGGCCGAGGAGCTTGCACTCGTTGCATTGCACTTCAACAGCGCCGAGGATATGAACCTGTACCTTGGTGAGTTCTCAATCGTACGCAATGCGGCCGCTGCTCCAGCAGTGCCGGTTATTGCATCGGCAAAGACACTCGCGTTCAGCAAGTACGGTGTAGACGCAAAGGTTATCTTCAACATGCCTAACGACAAGGCAGCAGGTGAGCCTTGCTACAACCTTGACGTGAACACAGCCATCTTCAAGCTCTATGCACAGCAGGAGGGTTGCGAGCCTGTATTCATGGGCCTCACAACATCTTGGGCTGCTCTCATCTACAACATCCCAATGAGCCTTGAGAATGCAGACAAGGTACGCCTTGGTGTTGCTGCAGTATCACTTGACATGGAGAATGACTCAGAGATCGCATGGACAGAGTATATGGATGCAGGTACATATGTATACGACGACGATATCCAGATCAACAAGAGCACAATCAAGCCTCTTGAGGACTTCGAGATTTCATTCGTTGACCCACGTCACGAGGATGCAGAGTGGACAATCACTGACGCCAACGGCAATGTCCTCTACACCGCTACAGGTGCAAAGAAGATCACCGTTACAGAGGGTCCTGCAAACACTGGTAACTACAACGTGGCCGTTACCGGTAATGTATACGACGCAGACGGTAACCGCACAAGCGTAACACGTACATATGCCAACTACATCCAGATTACCGGTAAGGGCGTTGGTGCGCTTCCAAAGATCCTTACACTCACAGCAAACGGCCAGGAGGCTGACATTACTGTAGGTGCAGGCGACGCTGTAGCACTTGCATACACAGGCCGCGAGGCTAACGGCTCTGGCTCACAGGGCTTGAACCTCAACGAGGAGCGCTTCGGTGTGAAGTGTGCTGACCTTGGCCTTGTAGGTGCAAAGAGCTTCTCTACTGCATTCTGGCTCAAGATCAACAAGCTCGCTCCAGGCGAGACACAGTTGCTTGCTGTCGCAAACAAGGTTGACTCATGGCCAAAGACCGACTGGGGTTGGATATGGACAAACATCCAGGAGGACGGTACTATGGGTAGCTTCACCTTCCGTGGTACCGATGCTACAAGCAACAACGAGCTCCGTTACAAGTTTGACAACACTACTGTTCCTGTAGGTTCTTGGGTACACTTCGCATTCGTATTCGAGTACAACACTGCCGGCCAGTTCCGTTGCGACTACTACATCAACGGCGTAAAGCAGGAGCTCACAAGATGGAACCGCTCAACAAACGGTGATACATACTACAACACAGACCCAGGCTACCAGAAGAATGTATACAGCATTACAAACGGCCAGGTACTCTCAGTCGGTGGTTCGGCACACGGCCGTAGCGGTATCGACGGTGTCATCGACAACTTCCAGGTATGGGATAAGGTAATGACAGCCGAGGATGTTGCAGTTTCAATGGCTGACATTGACCCAACTAACCTCCCTGAAGGCCTTGCTGCTTACTGGGACTTCGAGACTGAGGCTGCCGATGGCCTTACATTCAAGTCAGTAGGTCCAAAGGCAAACATCGAGTCTGGTATGCACAACTACGTTGCCTCAGGCGGTGAGGGCCAGGGCAAGTTCGGCTGGATTGAGGCAGCATACACATCAGGTTGCCCATTCGTAAGCGGTACAGCGTTCCCAGTAGTGACAGTTCCTACTTGGAAGGCAAAGAAGGGTATCGTTGAGGCCGGCGAGGGTAATGACGTTGCAGGTGCAGCGACCGTGAAGTATGAGAACGGTGGCGAGTACGCAGTGACATTGACACTCAGCAACTCACTCGGTAGCGACCAGCGCACATTCCAGGTAATCAAGGTTGACGCAGCCGAGGGTATCCAGGGCGTAGACGCTGCCGACATGAAGGCTTACGCTGTTGACGGTGCGGCCATCGTTGAGTTCGCTCAGGAGGGTAACTATACTGTAAGCATCTACACAGCTGCAGGACAGAAGGTTACAGGCAAGAACGTTGCCATTGCAGCAGGCCAGAATGTACAGGTTGCTCTTGGAGCAAAGGGTACATACGTTCTCGTAGTTGAGAAGGACGGCCAGGTTGTACGCAGCGTGAAGTTGCTCAACAAGTAATTACGGTATTACACAACGGCTTTCAATGAATGTTGAAAAGCCATAGACATCAGGAGCAGGTTGCATATGCAGCCTGCTCTTTTGTTTTCATCTCCTCCGTCACTACGTGACACCTCCTCTTGCCACAAGAGGAGGACTCAAGTCTTGAATTCCGTTCTGGCTGTAAGAAATTAAAGCAACAATATTTATGTTGCCCCAGCGAGTATGTCATCCCGATACGCAGTGAGGGATCTCTAATACAACCGCATTGAGATTTGAATACAGAACCCACATAAAATGGCAAAAATGTCAGGAGGGGATAGAACCGTCTTATATTCTCACGTTAAAACCGGCTTTTTTAAAAAGATTTAAAAACCATATTTTTACAGGATAATTGTGTAGATATTTCAATAAAATTATTACATTTGCTTGGCGGTGATATATTGTCGAGCCTAAGAAATTGACGTTTTGCAAGCGTGTTTGGCGGGCCGGCAAAAATATGATTGGAAAGAAAAGAATTTTTAGATATTTTATTTATTAACAAACCAAATTTCTGTAATTATGAAGAAATGCTACTTCGCAGTTTTGGCACTGGTGCTCTCTATCTTTGCAGCTCCAGCGTCAGCGCAGACAGATGAGATCTATGATTTCTCTGGCTTTGACACAAAGCAGTTGCTCGACCTGTTCTACCAGGTACATCAGGATGGCCGTTACTACCCTACATTGGAGGAGTTCGAGGCTATCGGTATCCAGGCATCGGACATTGCTTTTGTTCGTTCACACGTTCGTCGCGCCCAGATTATGGACCGTGCCGACCGTCTCGTTCCAAGCACTTATGAGACACGTAACCTCTGGACAAACATTCCTATGGACGTGGGTTCAGGCGGTTCTGCAGGTTATCCAAGCGACAAGTTCGCAGCCGACGTATTCTCAATGTGGCAGTATGTGAACATCTTCGGTTCATGGAACCACGGATTCTTCCAGGCTCCTGGTGCATGGGTTGATGCTGCTCACCGCAACGGTTCTGATATCTACAGCGGTATCGCTTTCTTCGAGAGCTGGACAGGTGACGGTGACGCTACATACAGCGCAATGATCACTCAGAAGGACGCTGAGGGTAACTTCATCTATGTGAAGCCACTTATCCACTGTCTCATGTACTTCGGTGCTGACGGTATCAACTACAACTGGGAGGATAACAGCTACACAAACAAGGACATCGTGAACTTCCACAAGCAGCTTTGGGTTTATGCAGCCGAGTGCGGTTATGACAACTACCACAGCGGTATCTATACTGCAATGAGCGGTTTCACAGCAGGTAACGCAGATGCCCTCTTCGGTACAAAGGCTACAGGTAAGACACACGACACAATGCTTAACTATGCAAGTGGTGACTTCTCTTACCAGATCGGTTCAACAGTGACTGCAGCCGAGACCGCAATGGGTACAGCTGACGGTGTATACACCGGTGTATGGATTGTAGGTATGGACCGCCGTTGGACAGCACTCGACGAGAACGAACAGGCACACAAGTGCGGTGTATGTCTTTGGGGTGAGCACGGCCAGAGCCGTTTCATGAGCTACAACTCAGGTGATGACGCTTACGACACTCAGGGTAACTACCAGAGACTTCTTGAGCGTGCATTCTCAGGAGGTTACCGTAACCCAGCCAACCGTCCTGCTGTAAGCAACACAGGTAACAACTGGGAGAAACAGGGCGACAAGCTTCCTCTTTCAACATTCGCAGGTATGGCAACTTGGATTCCTGAGCGTTCAGCTATCCAGGGTACACTCCCATTCGCAACAAACTTCACACTCGGTAACGGTGACCGTTACTTCTACAAGGGTAAGAAGTCTCATGCAAGCAGCTGGTACAACATGGGTTCACAGGACCTCGTTCCTACATACCGTTGGTTGCGTTACAAGTCTAACACAACTGAGACCAGCACTGCAATTGACGTGAACTACACACACCTCGACGCTTACAATGGCGGTTCTTGTATCGAGCTTACAGGTGCTTCTACAGCCGATGGTACAGATCTCGTTCTCTACAAGACAGCTCTCGAGGCTGGTGCTGATGCATACGCAAAGGTTGCTGTGAAGACAGTGAAGGACGTTAAGGCTACTGACCTCTACCTCATCATCAAGAAGCAGGGCAACGACGCTTGGTTGGAGTATGCTATCGGTGAGGTTGCAGGCAACAACTGGGAGGAGAAGAAGTTCGACCTCGCTGGCGTAGCAAAGGGCGACGTTATCGAGCGCATCGGTCTCCGCGTTAAGGGTGCAAACGACGACTACCAGCTCTATGTAGGTAAGATCGAGCTCAACGACAACAACACTGTTGCTCCTGCAGCGGTTAAGGATGTTGTTGCTGAGGTTAAGAAGGAGACAAAGGCCTCTATGACAGTTAAGCTCCACTGGGATGTTGACGCTACAGCCGGTACACGTGCCAACTGGGGTCTCGTTTACAACGATGAGGCTAACATCGACCACTTCGAGATTCTTTATAAGGTAGGTGAGGAAGGCAAGGTTGCTCTTGTAGGTACTACATCACAGTGGGCGACAATCATTCCTAACGTACGTTTCGAGAGCGTTAACGACGTTCCATTCGTTGGTGTACGCGCCGTTTCTACCGACCTCAAGAGCTACTCTGAGATCGCTTGGGTAGAGGTTACACGTGCTCCTCAGAACACACTCCCCGATGAGGTTATTGAGGATACATACGGTGTAAGTGCTATGGATCCAGCTTGCGAGGGTGCAAACATCGCACGCGAGCAGCGTTATGTAGAGTGGGTTAAGACTACCGGTGCTGTCGAGAACCTCGACTATGCTGCTGATGGTCCAGTTGCTGACGGTTCACAGTATGCTGATGTTCGCGATCAGGTTCTTGTTGTTGAGCAGGGTCAGGAGATTACCATGACAATCAAGTGCGCTAACTTCAGCGACGGTTTGAAGTATTGCTTCGCAGGTGGTTGGATGGACCTCAACGGTAGCGGTGACTTCGACGATCCAAAGCCAATGCCTGGTACACTCGGTTCAGACGGTGAGGAGACATCAGTAACAGGTGAGCGCCTCTTCAAGGCTGGTGCAATCCGCGCTGCAACTCCAGAGTTCCAGACAACAGGTCTCACATTCACATTCACAGTTCCTGAGGATGCAACTCCTGGCGACAGCCGTTTGCGTATCGTATTCTCTGACGCATGGTTCGCTGGTATGTTCCTCCCAACAGGTCTCCACGCTAAGGGATTCTCTATGGACTTCGGTGCTAAGATCGTAGGTAACAACCCAGGTCGTGCAGCTGCTGACACACGTGACCAGGGCGAGGCTGACGAGCCTGAGAACCTTGACGGTGCTACATCAGTTGAGGAGGTAGCAGGTGAGGTTTCTGCAGCTGAGGGCGTTGATGGCGCTATCGTTATCAAGAACGCTGACAAGGCTTGGATCTACACTGTTGACGGCAAGTTGGTAGAGTTCGTGAAGAACCCTGCACAGGTTGCAGTTGAGGCTGGTGTATACCTCGTTAAGATGCAGAACGGTAACGTAATCCGTTCTGCTAAGGT
>JAFYWE010000233.1 GCA_017558165.1 Bacteroidaceae bacterium | reverse complement strand
GCTTGTCTTTTTATGCCCTTTTTTGCCTGTTTTTCCCTTTTTCGCAGTTACATAGCCCGCTATGCGCCTTTGAAAAATAAAAAAACACTCTAAAAAAGTTCTATAAAAATTTCAAGGACATAAATTTAAACAACTTCTTAACTTTTACAACTTTGCCTTAGCCTCGGCGCTGCCCATGCCGGCAGCTTTCTTGAAGTTCTGGCGTGCCATCATGGCGTTCTTGCCGACAGTACCACATCCTGATTCATAAATCACACCTATCATATAGTATGAATCGGCACTGCCTGAAGCCTTGAACCTATTGAGCGCCTCAAGACCATTGCCGGCCTTGTACGCCTCCATTCCGGCCTCATAGTCGGCATCCTTCTTGACAGGTGCAGGCTCTTCCTTGACCACCGGCGCCGGTGTTGAAGCCTGCTTTGCAGGAGTTGCCTCAACAGCCTTTTTCACAGGCTCGGCCTTCTTCTCCTCTACAGCCGGCTTGGACTCCACGACAGGTGCGACAGTCTCACTCTTTGTTACAGGAGCCTCAGCTGGCGCAGCGTCACCTCCTATAAGTACATACCCGACAACTACAACCGCAACCAGGACTGCGATGATTACCCACATCCTTGAACCGCTCTGGCCATTATTTTTGGGAGAAGACATACTCCTTGCCCCATCGGTCAATGCACCCACGCCCTTCTCGGCCTGACGCGCAGGCTGACTGTCAGCTCTGCCGGCAGCAACAGTGGTACCTGTGGCAACAGTCGCTATCACCTCGGGCTGCTTCGCTTTCGTATCGTTCTTATACAAAGAATCAATCTCTTCCTCTATTCCCTTTCTCTTATCCTCGACATCGAGTTCCTGCGCCTTACGGTTCATCATCTGACGGCCCGCCACGCCGATGTTGCCATTTGTAGTAAACATGAGTTCCTGATATGCCATGCGATACTCGTTGACAGCCTTCTTCTCACACTCGACACAACGGTTCTTGCCCTTTGTCTTGCAGTCAAAACAGATTCTCTTGCCACATTTGGGACAGCGTGCATGCTTGCCGTCAAACGGATTACCGCACACCTCACAGAACTCAGGCTCATTCTTCCCGCCCATAACAATGGTAGTGTTATTGTTTACGGTAGAATTATCGACCGATGATGTATTGTTCATCACATTCGAGTTCGTCGTAACGCTATTGGTAGAGTTGTCGACCTTATTGTTCGTAAGGCTGTTACTGGTATTATTTGTGGTGGTTGTGGTCTTGGTTATGTCACCCATCACATTATTACGTGTTATATCATCACCCTCGTCCTTACGGCCGGAAGCAACGGCACCACTCTTCTTCTCGGGTTTGACAGCATTCACGCTCTTCAATGACGCACCGCAATTATCGCAGAACATCTCATCACCTTCAAGAGGAGCATTACATTCGGGACAGAATCTTTTCTCGCTCATAATATCTTGTTTTATAGTTTGTTTGACTTCTTCAGTTTCTTTTTCAGTTTACGAGGCAATCGTTTGGGTCTCACCTCCATAGCAGCTTCTGGGGCAGGCTCATTATCAAGGAATATTATTGGAGAGGACATGACCTTTGCCTGCGGCACGGACACTATCCCGCCAGCACATTCCACCGACTGTACACAGATATATCCGTTACCATCTTCAACATCCCCATTGACCATGACCTCCATATCCTTGAACTGTTCAAAGAAGGGATCATCCTGCGGCATGGAGTCCTCACGGTAAAGCGTGTACACGTTACCATCAGGAGTACGCAACTGCGCCACTCTACCCTCGGACTTTGAGCCGGCATCATGCAGGCTCAGCGAAATCAGGCCTTTTATCTTATCCATCATAATATCCTTTAACGAACACACTATCCAGTTTCTTATTTACAGGTTTGCACCACATTGGTCACAGAAACGGCTTCCCGGCTCAAGTTCGGCACCGCACTCCGGGCATATCAATGGCGCAGCGCCCTTTGATGCAGACTGCTGTGGAGCCGGTTCCGGCTGTACGGGTTGCTGCACATACTGCTGTTGCTGTACAGGCTGTGGAGCATAATACTGTTGCGGAGCCGCTGTACTGCGTGTCGTGTAATCAAGGGCACGGTCATAGGCGGTATCCATTCTTCCCTCCTGACGACGTATACGTTCGTCGCGCTCCTTCAACTGGCGCTCTTTCTCGGCCAGCTGCTCCTGGGCACGACGTGCCTCTTCCTGAACACGCATGTTCTCACGGTTGCCACCCATTGCCATCTCCATCATGCGGAGCAATGTCTCGCGGTTCTCACGGTTCTCGGCATCACGTGCAGCACGCTCGGCCTGAACGCGTTTCTCAGCCTCGGCCATGGCACGACGCTCGGCATCCATATTGTATTTGCTCTCGGCATATGCCTTGGCATTCTCGCCACCGGAAAGAGCCCATACCTGCTCATCGCTGAGGTTACGTGCATTCTCCCATTTGAGACGCTCCATATCCTGCGCATTCTGCATACGCGCCTTCTCCATTTCGGCCTCATGACGACGCTCGTTCTGCTTAGACTCCTCCTTGGCACGCTGCATTGCCAGGAACTGCTGGAACTGCGCATCATTCTCTTCACGCTCAAGCTCGCTCTGGCGCTTGGCGTCATTGTAATCCATATCACGGCGGCGTTGCTCGATATCAAGTTTGGCATTCGCGGCCGCACTCTCTTTCTGGAGCTCCTTATAATAACGTGCGTCATTATAATCGTCACGTATCATCTCTACCTCAATCTGCTTGCGAGCGATTGTCACGGCCTTGTCTGCCTCACCTTCAAGACGTATACGCTCGAACTCTATGCTGTCGCGGAGCTGCATCATTGCAAGGGCTGTTCCACGCTTGTACTCCTCGGTCTTCAGACGGTCACGTAAAGCATTCATCTCCTCCTCGCGGACAAGCCCCGTACGCGCAATCTCGGCAAGCGCAGCCTCGCGCTCGTCATCACTGCGCGCCTCACGGATGATGCGCTCATTGGCAAGAAGATACTCGAATTTCTTGAGCTCATCCTCATGGAGCAGGTTGTCACGGTTAATATTGTCGAGTTGGTGCTGTAATTCGGACTGAGTACGTGCCTCGTGTACCAATTGGCTGTTCTGCGCATCAGCAAGGCGGTTCTTGAAGTCATTGGTCCTGCGCAGATAATCGAGTTCTTTCTCCGAGAGATACAGCTCGCGACTAAGGGCCGCAAATCGCTCAAGGTCGGCATTCTCGGCCGAAATCTCTACTATGCGCACCATTGATATGCCATAGAAAGCCTCGACAGCGACATTGTTGATTGACTCCTTGATCCTGTTATGGTACTCCTTGGGAACACGGTTCGACTCGAACTCCACATCATAGAGTTCATCCTGCACGACACTACGGATGGTATCACATATCTCGTCAACGACAAGTGTGGTATTCATCACCTGCTTGTCGGTGAGATAGTGGGTGATGAAGCGTTCGTGATCGGTAATGCTGAAATAGGCATTGACACCGACATTCATATTCAGATGACGGGTCGCGATTGACATTGGCTTGAACTGCTTGTAGTCATCGAGATTGGCCTGCTTTGCTCCAATGAGCAACGGGAAAGCCCTGTCAAGGAGTATCACTACCGAGAAAGCGGCTCCTCGCTTGGCATTCTCGATGATGGCCTCCTGCTGTCTGAGGTAAAGTGCCTCCTCGGGAGCAACTTCCGGTTTCTCCTCCTTCTTCTTGCTGTTGAATAGGTTGGTGAGGAAACGCCATCCCTTACGCAGGAACCCCTCCTCCTTGTCATTCTTGTTTGACGCCACAAAATCATAGGTACCTCCACTGATACTTGCAATCGTACGCCCGTTGGCACGTATGTATGCAGTAGTACCCTCTGATATTATCACTCCCTTTATCTCGTTGTACGACTCGAACTCGGCTTCGCTTATGAGGCGCGCCACCTGTCCCGGCTGGATATTCCAATAGATGCGTTCTGTAGCGCTCTCCATATCGGCAGGCAGGTTATGCTTGTCATTTGCCGCTGCGCCTGTTATGCGGGTACCGCATTTTGTGCAGAACTTCGCTCCGGGCTTGAGAGCGGCATGACATTGTGGACAGCTGTTTGTCTCTTCAAGTTTCTTGCCGCAGTGTACACAGAATTTTGCACCTGGCTTAATGCTTTCATTGCAGAATGGACAATTCATAGTATTATATTTTTGTAGTTATCATTTGCTTGAACTGATCTCTTTAATCTTGCCGTCACTTGTTGTCGTGACGAGATAGTACATCTGCGTCATCGACTCAGGATCGCTACCGGAATACTTGAAACCGTACTCCTCGCTACCGTCGGCATAACGCATCTTCAGGATACTCTCGGCCGGGCGCGGAGTAATGCCGAATGCCTCGTACAGATGTTTGCCGATTGCATCATGCATCTGCGCTATATTCGCATCCACGGCACCGCGCACAAGAGCGAGGATTGAGGTTCCCGACGACTCTTTGCCGTCGTCAACGACCTCTACGGAACACTGCACAGGAGTCTCCTTGCTTACATAAGGCCCGGCCTTGACGTTCTTGTGCTGCACCTCCTTACCGGCACCGTCGCACAGGAACATGAGCGGGTCACCATAAAGGTTGAACTCCACCACGGTAAGTGCGGCATGCGGGTTTCCAGGCTTGCTGTTCTTCAACACGTTGCCACGTGCGATGAACATCGCCTGGCCCGTAGTGTACCCTTGCAGAAGCGCTGTAATGAAGCTGTTCGCTATTACATCGGCATTGCACATACCGGCATTCTGTGGTGTGGTATCAGGTTGGTCGACACATCCCCAAGCGACACGTGACGACCCCAGGAACGTCATTGTCTTGTTATGCATTGACGATAGCAACATGCTGTGGTGCTTGTCGAGATTTATAAAACGTGCACCATAGCAGGCCTCGCATACCACGACATTAGGCTGCACAGCCTCCCTCATATTCTCGGGCTCAAGTACCATACGCGTACGGTTCTCGCCACGTGGAGCGCCGGCGTAGCCTCTTATCTTGAGAGCATTTCCACCATGCAGGTTATAATAATAGAACGAAGCATCCCTGTCGAACACCTGACTTACATTACCGTCATCGACCATAGGTGACAGGATCACCCTATTATAGTAGTACTCACCCGAAAGACGCCCGTCAAGGTTACGCATTGCAGGAAGTATATTGTTCGCCACCCTTACCGACACGTTTTTCCAGTTTGGGTCGCACTGGCCATAAGCCTGTCTTAACGGGATGCCCACCGTACAGTCAATATCACGCTGGAGATAGTCGCGCAGGTCATTGATATCGGCATCGGTACCGAAAGGCAGACGACCGACATAGAACAGCTGCTCATACTTGAATATCTCCTGATTCTCGAGCAAGGGAAGCATTTCGCTACCGTACGGATAGGCATAGAGTATATCCGTATCAATGCTGTCATCATGCTTGTCCCCTACAATATAATGCTTGACGCACGGCATGGGCATGACGTCGTTGCCACCTACAATAAACAGATACTGTGACTCCAGCTTCTCATGGTTATGGACATCCATCAGTATATCCATATAGTCCCAGAAAGGGCTCTGTGCATTCAAAGATACATGCTTTGCCTTTGAGAAGAAACCGCTCTTGTGATACGTGTAGTCACCTGCATCGACAAGTTTGTAGAGTACACCAGACTTTTTCTTTATATCGATGAACTGCTCAAACAACCCGGCAATTTCCCCGGCAGAAGCCTTCATCACCTTAGCAAGCAGAGCTAT
>JAFYWE010000024.1 GCA_017558165.1 Bacteroidaceae bacterium | reverse complement strand
TACATCACCGTTACAATGTGCCTGTGGTGCCGCATATACTCTGTGACGGCTACACGCTTGAGGATACCGAGTATGCACTCATTGACCTTCAGCTGTCGGGCATAAACGATATTCTTGTGTTGCGTGGCGACAAGTGCAAGGGCGATGCCAATACTGCTCCTGCAAAGAGGGGAAATGTGCATGCCATTGACCTTGTGCACCAGGTGAACCGTTTCAACGAGGGATTCTTTGTTGACGGCACTGAAATGAAGGAGCATGGCG
Organism: Bacteroidaceae bacterium; assembly: GCA_017558165.1. Taxonomy (GTDB): domain Bacteria; phylum Bacteroidota; class Bacteroidia; order Bacteroidales; family Bacteroidaceae; genus HGM04593. The sequence goes on along the minus strand of JAFYWE010000024.1, from coordinate 10,731 downwards.
TGCCGTTCTCATTCGGTGTGGCGTGTTACCCCGAGAAGCACGAGGAGGCTCCTAATATGGAGAGTGACCTTGCTGTGCTCAAACAGAAGGCCGACAACGGCGCTGCCTATGCGGTTACACAGATGTTCTTCGACAACAGCAAGTATTTTGCCTTTGTGGAGCGTGCGCGCCAGGCAGGCATAACAATCCCCATCATTCCGGGAATAAAGCCCTTGCACCGTTTGTCACAGCTCAATGTGCTGCCTAAGACCTTTCGTGTGGATTTGCCTGTGGAGCTGGTTACCGAGCTCGGAAAGTGTAAGGACGACGCTTCTGCAGCCCAGGTGGGTCGCGAGTGGGGTATAAGGCAGTGCCGTGAGCTCATGGATGCAGGTGTACCGAGTATCCATTTCTATACTCTCAATGCGTTCGACAGTGTTTACGATATAGCAAAGGCAATATACTGATGAGTGTTTTCTTCAAGGATGTAATTGGGCAGAGAGGCGTCATAGAGCAGTTGCGCCGTAGTGTCGACGAGAACCGTCTGGCACACGCGTTGCTCATAACCGGACCGCGAGGTAACGGCAAACTGCCCATTGCCATAGCTCTTGCCAACTATCTGATGTGCGGCAAGGTGCAGGGTGATGCCTGTGGCGCTTGTCCGGCCTGTGTGAAATTGCGTAAATATATTCACAGTGACCTGCATTTTGTCTTTCCTGTAAAGAATAAAGGAGGTAGCAGTGACTCGAAATCTGTGAGCGATGACTATATTGCGGAGTGGCGTGAACTGCTCTTGAAGAATCCCTATTTCAGCTATGAGGATTGGCTCGTGAAACTTAATCTTGACAATCAGCAGCCGATGATATATGAGCGTGAAAGTGGCGAGATCCTGCATAAACTCTCTTTACAGGCGCGTGAGGGTGGCTGGAAGGTCGTCATAATATGGTTGCCCGAGAAGATGAATGAGACGGGAGCCAACAAGTTGCTCAAGATTATTGAGGAGCCCCCGAAGGATACGCTTTTCCTGCTGGTATCAGAGGAACCCGACAAGATAATCGGTACCATACAGAGCCGTACACAGCGCGTTGAGATACCTCGTATAACCCAGGAGGATATGGAGAATGCCCTGCAGGCACGTATGGGGCTTACCTTTGAGGATGCCAAGATGATAGCCCAACAGAGTGCCGGCAACTGGGAACAGGCCGAGGAACTGCTCTCCTTGAGCGAGGAGAAACAGCGTTATCTTGAGTTGTTCATGCAACTGATGCGTGTGGCCTATGCCCGCAACATCCGCGAGATGAAGGCCTGGAGCGAGCAGGTAGCGGCTCTTGGACGCGAGCGCCAGAAGCGTCTGCTCGACTATTGCCAGCGTATGGTAAGGGAGAACTTCATAATGAACTTCAAGGAGGATAGCATGAACTACATGTCCCGCCCTGAGCGTGACTTCTCGGTGCGTTTCTCTCCCTTTGTGAACGAGCGTAACATATTCGGGATAATGGAGGAACTCTCCGAGGCCCAAAGACATATAGAACAGAATGTAAATGCAAAAATGGTCTTCTTTGACATGTCGTTGAGGATGATCGTTTGGATAAAAAACAGATAAATGGATAAAAAATATAAGGAGAACAACGGTTGTGCCGGTGTCTGCTGCAAGGGATGCGGCAAGATGGAGGCTCCGTTGAATACATTTGACTGGTTGGCCTGCGTGCCCGGCAATGAGGAGTATACCGACATTGTCGAGGTGCAGTTCAAGAATACCCGTAAGGGATATTACAAGAACACAAACAATATCCCTTTGCAGAAAGGTGATGTGGTTGCCGTTGAGGCTACTCCAGGTCACGATATCGGTAAGGTCACTATGACAGGCCGTCTGGTGCTCTTGCAGTTGAAGAAGACCCGTCTCACGCCCGAGAGTGAATTCAAACGTATATACCGCAAGGCGCGTCCTGTGGATATGGAGAAATACGAGGAGGCCAAGGCCCGCGAGCATGATACCATGATACGCTCACGTCAGATTGCCAAGGATCTCAATCTTGACATGAAGATTGGTGACGTTGAGTATCAGGGCGATGGACAGAAGGCTATTTTCTATTACATTGCCGATAACCGTGTCGATTTCCGCCAGCTCATCAAGGTGCTTGCCGATGTCTTCAAGATAAAGATCGAGATGAAGCAGATCGGTGCCCGCCAGGAGGCAGGACGCATCGGTGGTATCGGCCCTTGCGGTCGTCAGCTCTGTTGTGCCGCATTCACTACAAACTTCGTGTCAGTATCAACATCTGCGGCGCGTTTCCAGGACATCTCGTTGAACCCACAGAAGCTCGCTGGCCAGTGCGCAAAGCTGAAATGCTGCCTCAACTACGAGGTTGATGCATATGTTGAGGCTTCACGTGCCCTTCCTTCACGCGATGTGGAGCTGGAGACCAAGGACGGTACATACTACTTCTTCAAGTGTGATATCATGCGTGGTGAGATAACATACTCTACCGACAAGCATATTCCAGCCAACCTTGTAACCATTACCGGTCGTCGTGCGTTCAGTGTAATCGAGATGAATAAGCGTGGTGAGCGTCCCGAGAGCCTGCAGGTGGGTGGCGCACAGGAACCCAAGCGCTCTGTCGACCTTCTTGAGCAGGAGAATATCAACCGCTTCGATAACGCCTCACGTGGTGGCAACAAGAAACGCCGTAAGGGAGGTGGCGGCAACCAGAATAACAACAATAACCGTCCTGAACAGAAAAGGAACAATGACAAGAGGGAGAGACGTCGCAAGGAAGCTCCAAAAGGCGAGTAATGCGTTTCTGATTGTAATGACGGCACTTCTCTGCGGTTGCGGGGAGGTGCTGTTCCATGAATTCCGCAGTATTGACGCTCGCGGATGGGACAAGGCTGAGTCCCTGTGCTTCAGTTATGATGGCGGTTCCTTAGGCGGTGAGTGTGCGGGATATCTTCTCTTTGTTGAGGCCCGCACCGATGCCTCATACAGCTACAAGGACCTTGTGGTGCGTGTCGATACCTTTGACGGCGAGGCAGGTGCCCTGCTTTCGACCGATACGTTGCATTGTTCGGTGTATGCCGATGACGGCCGTCGTGAAGGTGCCACGGCCGGTATGCTCTATCAGGTAAGCAGCGGAGGAATCTTGTTGCCAAAGGGTGTGTGCGACACGGTCGTGATGTGCCTGTCGCATATCATGGAGGCCGATGTCCTTTGCGGAGTCTATGATGTCGGCATCAGGCTCTGCCCTTCGTCTCGCGGTCAGCGTCAATCCTCAGGAAAGTAAACAGCAGGATAGAGAATCCCAGAAATGACGATCCTCCGTAGCTGAAGAACGGTAATGGGATACCGATAACCGGCGTTATTCCAATAACCATTCCGATGTTGATTGCGAAGTGGAAGAAGAATATCGATGCAAGGGAGTAGCCGAATGCGCGTCCGAACCTGTCGTCCTGCCTCTCGGCAAGTGCCATCAGTCTGAGTATGAAAGCGATGAAGACCACCATCACGAATGTCGATCCCATGAATCCCTGCTCCTCGCCTATTGTACAGAATATGAAGTCAGTGTCCTGTTCGGGGACATAATCCAGCTTTGTCTGTGTGCCGTTCAGGAACCCCTTTCCTGTGAGCCCCCCCGAGCCTATCGCAATCTTTGACTGGTGAACGTTGTATCCCGCTCCGGCAAGGTCCTCCTTGAGACCTAGCAACACCTCTATACGCACCTGCTGGTGAGGCTTAAGCACATTCTCCATCACATAGCTGCATGAGTGGAAGAATATAAGCGCACCTACAATGTAAAGCGCAATCCACAGGTTCTTCGGCTCCTTGCCAAGTCTTATGCGCATCAGCAGATACACGAAATTGAAAGCAAGCAGCAGATACTGGGGGTACATTATGTTGAACTCGATGAGGTAAACTGCAGTCCAGTATGACAGCAATGTCACCGTTGCATTTACAATCAGCAGTGTGATGAATGTCCTGTCATGCTTGCACCAGAACTTGACCATGGCGATGGAGAACATCTGGATGAGCACTGTCACGGCATATGGTCCTATCTTTATCGGCAATGACTCGAAATCTACCTGTCCGTACTTTATTCCCACTACAAAATAGACTATGGCGCTGACGCCCATAAGCAGGAACAGGCCTGTCATGCCCTCGCGGTAGAGTACAAGGAAGAATGCCAGGTAGACCAATGCGCTGCCGGTCTCCTTCTGCCCAACGATGACTACCATGGGCAGCATGATGATGGCCATGCATTTTATAAGGTCAATATTGTTGCCTATGTTGAACTCCCTGCGTCCCATGAATGCGGCAAGAGTGAGCGCAGTGGCGAATTTCATGAACTCGGCAGGCTGTATCTTTATCGGGCCTATGGCTATCCAGGAGAGCGATCCCTTGGTGTCCTTGGCTATGAATATGGTGACGACGCAAAGCGCCAGCATGGCTATGTATATGAGCCATGAGAGATTCCTGTATGTGTGCTTCTTTATGCAGAGCAACAGCATGCCTACAACTACCGATACGCCCATCCACATCGCCTGCTTTCCGGTTCTCTCGCCGGGGTTCAGGAACTCCAGATAATCGGTCTCGACGAAGCTGTAGCTGGCGCCACATATTGCCAGCCACCCCATGAATGCAAGTGATGCGTAGAGGAGCAGTGTCCACCAGTCGATTCTCCCCAATATGCTACCTCTCTTCTGTTCCATAGTTTATTACCTTCTTCTGTATTTCCTCTGCTTTCTTCTTGCTCTCCTCAGACAGCTCACCGTTAAGGTACTTTTCCATCAGCAGTGCGCCGATGGGTACTCCGTATGTTGCACCGAAACCACCGTTCTCCACATATACGGCAATGGCTATCTTGGGGTTGTCCATTGGTGCAAAGCCCATGAATGCCGAGTGGTCCTTGCCTTTGTTCTGTGCGGTACCCGTCTTGCCGCATACGTCAAGTCCTGGGATGTTCGCGGCACGGCAAGTACCGTCGGTCACGGCAAGGCGCATGCCCTCTACCACCTCTTCGTATGCCTTACGCCCGACCTTGGTACTCTTTGGTGTAAGGAATTCCTGTCTGATTGTATCACCCTCAATAGCCTTGACCATATGCGGGGTTATATATGTACCCCTGTTTGCAATGGTCGCTCCAAGGTTTGCTATCTGCAACGGGGTGAGCGTTACCTCTCCCTGTCCAATGGCAATGCTTATCACGGTCACAGCTCGCCAGTAGTTGCCGTGGTGTCTTGTGTAGAAGTCGGCGTTGGGAATCATTCCGCGTACCTCTCCGGGCAGGTCAACTCCCAGCTTGTAGCCGAATCCCATTGACACCATATAGTCGCGCCACACGTTCATGGCCTCCTTTGTGCCGCCCTCGTATTTGCTTGAGCCGAACATCCTGTGGAGTCCCCAGCAGAAGTATGCGTTGCATGATGTGGCTATGGCGGGCTTCAGCGGTGTGGGTGATGAGTGGGCGTGGCAGCCCAACTTGAACTTGTTGAATACGAATCCTCCGGCGCATGGGAAACTGGTCTCTGGGGTTATTGTTCCTTCCTCAAGGAAAGTGAGCGCCTGTGATGTCTTGAATGTTGAGCCTGGGGGGTATGTACCCATTATGGCGCGGTTGAGAAGCGGTTTTCGCTTGTCGTTAGAGAGTTCCTTGTGGTTCTTTCCGCGCTGGCGTCCTGTGAGCAATGAAGGGTCATACGATGGAGCCGATACCATACACAGGATTTCGCCTGTTGCAGGTTCAATGGCCACGATGCTGCCTATCTTGTTCTGCATGAGGCGCTCGCCAAGCTCCTGTAGCTCGATGTCAAGGCTCAGTGTGAGGTCCTTGCCACGTACGGCCTGCTTGTCATCGGCACCGTTGTTGTGGCTGCCCTGTATGCGTCCGTGGGCATCTCTTAGAAGGATCTCTTCTCCCTTCTCTCCCCTGAGAGCTTCCTCATATGATGCCTCGAGGCCTTGGGTGCCAATGTAGTCTCCCCTGCGGTAGTACGGGTTCTTGTCAATGATTGATTGTGATACCTCACCGATATCGCCCATAAGCACTCCGGCTGCATTGTAGTTGTATTGTCTTATGGAGCGCTTACGAAGGTAAAAGCCCGGGAAACGGAACAGTTTTTCCTGGAATTTCGCGAATTCCTCGCCCGACAGCTGTGTGATGAACTCCTGCTCGGTGTAGGTTGAGTAGCCCGGGTTCAGCCTCCTGTTTTTTACCCTCTCCATCCTGCTGTCGTACTCCTCGCGGGTGATGCCCAGGGCACTGCACAGCTCATCCACATCCACGTTCTTTATCTCGCGTGGAATGAATGTGACGTCGTACGACGGCTGGTTGTACACCAACAGCTTGCCGTTGCGGTCATACATATGTCCGCGTGCAGGGTATATGGTCTTCCTGTAATATGCGTTGCTGTCGGCGAGGGTCTTATAGTCCTCGTTACGTAGCTGGATGTCAAAAAGACGTATCACGTATGTGACAAGAACAAGTATGACAACTCCTGCCAGGACGAATTTGCGGCTGTCGTAGCTGTAGTCTTTCATCTTGTCACTTGCGGAATGAGAAGCACTCTGCCACCACCACAAACAGCATCGTGAGCAGTGTGCTTGACGCGATGCTTATGAGCAATGGGACAATGTTGCTTATTGTGAACAGTTCCAGAATGAACAATATCGTATAGAAGAGCACTATGCACATAAGTGAGTATATGAGGTAGCTTCCCCATTTGAGGCTCTTGGCTCCTGGTACGAAGTCTTCAGGCATGCCTTTGTGCGTGAATGTGGCAAGGAATGCGTTGCGTGCGAATCCCATGGCTGTCGCCGCCGCGGCATTTATGCCCGGTGTGTTGCTGAACATGTCGACAGCAAGTCCGAACAGGAATCCCCACATCAGCAGGGCGTTCCTTGAGGTGTGGCGTGGCAACTTAAGCAGGAATATCAGGTATATGTATGCCGTCGCATAGCCGAACAGGTGTATGTGGCTGAATATGAGCACCTGAACGAACGTCAGGAGTATGAAGTTGCGTATGTTTATCAGTGTGCTGCTTGTCATTTCAGTTTGTTTATGCTCTGTTCAAGTGTGTCCTGTTCCTTCTTGTCGTCATTGCCTACGACAAAGACATTGTCTATGCTTGCGAAGTCAACGAAAAGCCTTACTCTGGCGCGGTAGAACATACCGTCGTCCGAGTCTTCAAGTCGTTCGATCTCGCCGACAGGGATGTCGGCCGGGAATATTGACGAGAATCCGCTTGTAACCACCGTGTCGCCCTGCTGGAATATGGCATATCGCGGCAGGTCAATGAGGTACGAGTACTGCAGCTCCTCGCCGTGCCAGCGGAGTGTACAGAAACTGTTGCTCCCTTTCACTCGACAGCTGAGCATGCTCTTGCTGTTGAGCAATGGCATCACAAGCGAGAAGTTTCCCGATGTCTGGTATATGATGCCCACGACTCCCTTGTCGTTGAACACGCCCATCTCGGAGCCTATACCGTCATTCTCACCCTTGTCTATGGTGATGAAGTTCTGCAGCTTGTTGAGCGAGTTATTCACAGCCCTTGCGGTGTTGAAGCGGAATTTCCCGTCGGGGAATGCCGCAATGGCACTGCTGTCCTTGAGTGTCGCAAGTTCTTCCTTGAGTGCCTCAATCTCGCTTATGAGCTCCTTGTTGTGCTCAAGCAGTGCTTGGTTCTCGTCGTTGAGCGTGAAGTAACCGTCCACATCGCTAATCATGGAGTAGATGTTTCCTGCAACCTCGTTCGTCGATGTGAACATCGATGCGCTCTGGTAGTTGTTGAAACTGAACAAAAGCACAAAACTGATTCCTTCCAATAGAATGAAAAGGAACCAGTGATTGTGCTTTATAAGGAAATTCAGTATCTGCTGCACTGTTCTCTCTGTTTTTTTATTGACGTATTACGCCTTATCTCATCAGGAATGGATAAGAAAGGTCGTTGAGAGCGAGTGCAGTACCCTTTGCCACGCAGTACAGAGGGTTCTCTGCAATGTGGAAAGGTATGTTGATCTTGTTTGACAAACGCTTGTCGAGGCCTCTCAGGAGGGCACCGCCACCTGCAAGGTAGATACCGTTGTGCACGATATCGGCATACAGTTCCGGTGGTGTGTGCTCCAGTGCACTGATGATCGCGTTCTCGATCTTGATGATTGACTTGTCGATACAGTGCGCGATCTCCTGATAGCATACAGGTACCTCGATAGGCATCGCAGTGATACGGTTAGGACCGTGTACGATGTAATCCTGTGGTGCCTCGTCGCCAAGGTCGGTCAATGCCGATCCTACGTGGATCTTGATACGCTCGGCCATACGCTCGCTGACGCGTACGTTGTGCTGGCGGCTCATATAGTCCTGGATGTCGGCTGTGAAGTCGTCACCAGCGGTGCGCAGTGAACCGTTCGATACGATACCGCCCAAAGAGATAACGGCAATCTCGGTAGAGCCACCACCTATGTCAACGACCATGTTGCCCTCGGGCGCGGTTACGTCAAGACCGATACCGAGTGCCGAAGCCATTGGCTCATAGATGAGATATACGTCGCGTCCACCGGCGTGCTCTGCAGAGTCACGCACGGCACGCAGTTCAACCTCGGTAGAGCCGTAAGGCACGCCAATCACCATGCGCAGTGAAGGTGTGAATAACTTGCTGCCCATATTGACCTTGTCAATGAAACCGCGCATCATCATCTCGCAGGCATAGAAGTCTGCGATGACACCGTCCCTCAAAGGACGTATTGTCTGTATGTTGGGGTTGGTCTTCTCGTGCATCTGCTTTGCCTTCTCACCAACCGCAATCATCTTTTTCTGTCCGTCGATGGCAACTACCGAAGGCTCGTCAACGACAATCTTACCATTGTATGAAACGATGGTATTGGCGGTTCCGAGGTCAATAGCTACATCTTGTGTGAATGAAAATAGACCCATTCTGTTTCTTCTGTTTTTTCTTGATTAATGTTTGAAGTGACGGAAGCCGGTGATTACCATTGCAACACCGTTCTCGTCGCAGTAGTCTACTGACTCCTTGTCGCGGATTGAACCACCTGGGTGTACTACGGCTGTAACGCCTGCCTCATGTGCAATCTGCACACAGTCGGGAAATGGGAAGAATGCATCGCTGGCCATTACGCTGCCCTCGAGTGAGAAACCGAAGTTGCCGGCCTTCTCAATGGCGTGACGCAATGAGTCAACGCGTGATGTCTGGCCCACGCCGCTTGCGATGAGCTGCTTGCCCTTTGCAAGTACGATTGCGTTGCTCTTGCTGTGCTTAACGATCTTGTTCGCGAAGAGCATATCCTCGATCTCGCTATCCTTTGGAGCAATCTTTGAAACTACCTGGAGGTCAGTCGCAGTCTCTACCTTAGCGTCACGGTCCTGTACAAGAACTCCGTTCAACACGCTGCGGAATGTCTTCTCAGGCATCTCTGTTGACTTCTGGATAAGGATGATGCGGTTCTTCTTCTGCTTGAGAACCTCAAGTGCGTCTGCATCATAGCTTGGGGCAATGATAACCTCGAAGAAGATCTCGTTCACCTTCTCTGCTGTAGTCTTGTCAACGTTCGCATTGGCGATGAGCACGCCACCGAAAGCCGATACAGGGTCACCTGCAAGCGCCGCATCCCAAGCCTCGGCCAATGTAGGACGTGAAGCCAAGCCGCAAGCGTTGTTGTGCTTGAGGATAGCGAATGTTGTCTCGCCTGCAAAGTCGTTGATGAGCTCTACTGCAGCGTTGATGTCGAGCAGGTTGTTGTAAGAGATTTCCTTACCGTGGATCTGCTCAAGCATATCGTTGAAGTTGCCGTAGAAAGCACCCTTCTGGTGTGGGTTCTCGCCATAACGCAATGACATTGGAGTGTCGTTTGTCTGGCGGAATGCACTGTTTGTATCCTTGTCGAAGTAGTTGAAGATAGCAGAGTCATATGATGATGATACCGCAAACGCCTCCTTTGCGAAGAAACGGCGCTCCTCAAGAGTTGTCTGTGCACCGTTGTTCTTCAGGATCTCGTGAAGTGGGGCATACTGTGCCTTGCTTGCCACGATGACAACATCGTTGAAGTTCTTTGCAGCACCACGGATGAGCGAGATACCGCCTATGTCAATCTTCTCGATGATGTCAGCCTCGGGAGCACCCGATGCGACAGTCTGCTCAAATGGGTAGAGGTCAACGATTACAAGGTCAATCTCTGGTATCTCGTACTCCGCCATCTGCTGCTGGTCCTTCTCAAGCTCTCTGCGGCCGAGGATACCACCGAACACCTTCGGGTGCAGTGTCTTTACGCGACCGCCCAGGATTGATGGGTAGCCGGTAAGGCTCTCCACTGCCGTGCAGGGGATACCGAGTGACTCGATGAACTGCTGTGTGCCACCTGTTGAAATGAGTTGAACACCGTCTGCGTGAAGCAGCTTGATAATCTCGTCAAGACCGTCCTTGTAGAAAACGGAAACCAATGCCGATTTGATTCTTTTTGTAGACATGTTTATTTGATGTTTATATTGTTTATTCTATTGAATGCCAAGTTGTTAAATGGCGATATTGGGTAGACTCCCCAATTTTACCGCGAAGTTAGCTTTTTTTACGCGATTTCGCACTATAAAAAGCGGCTAATTTATCGGTCATTAAATATAAAATATTTAAATATTTGCATAGTGTTGTGAATGACCGCTTATGGGGGCTACCAGTTCGCGGGAATCTGCTGTCTTGCGGGTAGTAATGTCTAAAGACGATAGGGAGCCAACAGTTGTTGACTCCCTATCG
>JAFYWE010000232.1 GCA_017558165.1 Bacteroidaceae bacterium | reverse complement strand
TCATCACCGAAGGTAGGCATTAGGATACCTGACGAATAGCTGCTTGTAAAGGGGAAGAAGCCGAACGGCAATGCCAACGGGAGAGGGACATCGGCCACCACAAGATAAAGCGGGCCCGACACGACATCCTTCTTGGGGCGTACCTTTGCACGTGTAAGACGTATATAGAAGTGGGGATGCTCGGCATCGCAGGTAGTGTACATACCATCCTGCGAGTAGAAGACACCGGCAGAATCCTTCTTTGCCTTTCCACCCATGATGAAGCCATCGCCCTGCTGGGTATAGACGTTATTGATGAAGCCTTTCTTTGATTTGAAGTTATAGCTCATCCTGTCACTCTCATATGGAGTACCGCCATCCATGAATATCGGCAGACCGGTTGTCATTCCCATAGTATCGATACGGCCAGACGCATGCACCACACTACTGTCCATATTGAGATTGATGACATCGGCTGTTAGCTCAATCTTGTCGTAACGCACCTTGCCGGCACCATAGAGATAGGCATTACCCGTACGTGACCACACCATCGAGTCGGTACACTCATAGTACACGGGAGCGTCGATGGCATCCTTCTTGGCGCCATCCTTTGAAAGGGAATCGGTTGCCGCGGCAGAATCAACGGCAATGGAATCGCGCATAATGGCATAGCCCGTGTAAGGCGACGCATATGCAGGAACAACCGACGGGAGCAGGAGTGCCGCTACCGTCAGTACAAGTGCCGTTAAGAATATATTGACTGGATTTGATTTCATTTACAAACGCTTCTCAAAGCAAGAGACAAAATTACGAAATAAAAAGGAGTATTCTTTTATTTTTGCCATAAAAAAGCTGTTGCAAAGCTGATATTTACACAAAAAACGGGCTATCACATGAAAAGACGTGCCCACTCCTGCACCTTGGCGACAGACTCATCGGATATCTTGCGCATGCTCTCCACCACCTGCTCCAGCGTACGCGGGTGGTCCAGGAACTTGGTCTTGGAGAAGAATTTGTCAGCAAAACAGATCAGCTGTTCCTCCATTGTCTCGGGCATAAAATCCATTGCCGGCAAGTTCCAGCCGTTCTGCACAATGACCTCCTTCGTGAGACCGGTACCGGTATGGCGCTCACACACACGTGCGTGACGTTCATGGCCGAGTGAGCGCAGCAACCGGCCTCCAAGATAGCCGTGACACAGGTATTGCTCCGTTCCATGGCAATGTATGCGTGGGGCATCGGTCAGGAATATGCCGATATCGTGCAGCATTGCAGCCTCGTGGATGAACTCCTCGTCGAGTTGTAGTTCGGGGTGACGGCGTGCAAATTCCAACGCAAGATCCGAGACTGCACGGGCATGTATCATGTAAATTTCTTTCAATTCATTATCAACCGGATAGTAGCGGTCTATTATCTCTTTGACATCCATAGCAAAAGATTCTTTCAAATGATTACGCAAGCGAAGATAAGCAAAATAGAGATACCGCACAAACCATTTTCGCAGTGCAAAGAGCGGTGCTTACCGTTATTTTTCCGCATTTAACCAATATAAACATTTTATATTAATGATAATTTGAACTTTTACATATATTTGCACCGGTTCACGAATATGATATGCAGTAGATTAATTATTCAAATTCTACAGCCGCAACAATATTCAAGGACATGACTAACCACAGACACAAATGACAGACAGAATTGTTGAAAAGGCTCTTGAGCTGCCCCCGATTACATTGGAAGAGATGTCGGGCATAAAGCTGATGAACAGAACGGACACGAAATTCGTGGCTACTCTTGAGCAACTGGTAGCGTTCCTTTCTGCCGTCAAGGGAAAATACTTCATCCAGGAGATAGACGACAAGCGGATAGCAAGCTACCATACTACCTATTTCGACACCGACGACTACGATATGTACCGCATGCACCACGCCGGCAGATGCGTGAGGGAGAAGATAAGGGTGCGTACATATCTTGACAACGGCGCCACATTCCTTGAGGTAAAGAACAAGAACAACCACGGACGCACCAAGAAGAAACGCATAACCGTTGGTGGCGTGGACACCTTACAGAGCGAGATAGAGAACGTGGCACCATTCCTGGGCAAGCATGCCTGGTACACACTCGAGCAGGTATCGCCCGTTATTGAGAACTGGTTCAACCGCATCACGCTCGTCAACTTCGGCAAGACCGAGAGACTCACCATTGATTTCAATCTCAAATTCCATCACCTCAAGAGCGACAGGCGCGACTCATTGCAGCGCGTTGCCGTGATTGAGCTCAAGCGTGACGGTAATGTACCATCCCCCGCACTCGACATACTGCGCGACACTCGCATAAAGCGCTCCGGATTCAGCAAGTACTGCATAGGCAGCGCACTCACACACAAGGGTCTCAAGAGGAACAATTTCAAGGAGAGGCTCACAATGATAGGAAAAATGGAAAACAAATAACAAAAAAGAACTATGAGATTTGTAACTACCCTACTGCTGTTCTGCATTACACTTTTTGCCAATGCGCAGGACATTCAGACCGAGAACACCAACACTGCAGCGCCAGCCGCCGTGCTTGTAGCCAGCGACGTTGCGCAGGCAGTAAGCCCCGACGCGACAATCGTCATTTACGACGACGATGACATAGACCCCGAAGGCAAGATGGCCGTATCGCTCAAGGAAAAGCGACAGAGCGACGAGTTCATCGACGCTGGCCACGTAAAATCACTCCTGCTGGCATTCCTCATAAACCTTGTGGCCATCCTGATTGTGGTACGCGGACTCTACTACCCCAAGTGCAAGCGCGGTGAATTCTTCTTCACATACATTCTCATTGCCATAAGTACATTCATGCTCATATACGTGCTGGGCGACGTAAAGCTCAAGGCCGGTATCGCATTGGGACTCTTTGCAATATTCAGTATCATACGCTACCGTACCGAGCAGGTTGCC
>JAFYWE010000231.1 GCA_017558165.1 Bacteroidaceae bacterium | reverse complement strand
CGAGAGCGCGAACTTATAGAAAAACACTATACAAAAAAAACGGAAGTCAAATTTGACTTCCGTTTTTTTGTATCGTGTATCATATCATACAATGAACAACAGCTCCCTGTACTTGGGCAATGTCCAGAGCTCGTTGTCAACCACAAGTTCAAGTTGGTCGATGTGCGTACGTATCTCCTCAAGCATAGGCGCCACGGTATCGTGGTATGCAATGGCCTTCTCACGCTCACATGCAATGCGGTTGGCAACCTTACGGCGCTCCACAAGCTCATTCACAAGGCGACGGATCTCGTCAACATGCTCGGCCATTTCCTTCACGAGCTTGATGTTGCCGGCAGAGAGACGGTCACCCTCTTCCTTGCCGATTACCTGCTCCATCTTTATGACATTGTCAAGGAGCGAACTCTGATATTTTGTAGCCGTGGGGACAATGTGGTTAAGGGCAAGGTCACCAAGCACTCGCGCCTCAATCTGAATCTTCTTTGTATACATCTCCCATTTGATCTCGTTACGGGCACGGAGCTCAGTCTCGGTCATCACATCCATGCGACGGAACATCTCCACGCTCTCCTTGTCGAGGTAGCGGTCAAACACAATCGGCGCACTTGCCTCGCAGTCAAGGCCACGCTTTGCAGCCTCGCAACGCCACTCATCACTGTAGCCGTTACCGTCGAAGCGGACAGGCTTGCTATACTTGATATATTTACGGATTATCTGTACCAGAGCATCCTCCTTTGCGACACCCTTCTCAATGAGTTCGTCAACCTCTCTCTTGAAGATTGTCAACTGCTCGGCCATTGCCGTATTGAGGGCAATCATTGCCGATGCGCAGTTAGCCTCGGAACCGACGCCACGGAACTCGAAACGGTTACCGGTAAAGGCGAACGGAGATGTTCTGTTGCGGTCGGTATTGTCAATCATCAGCTCGGGAATAGCCGGAATATTCAGGCGGAGCTCGCGCTTGCTGAGTATCTTCACCACATCATCGGTTGTCTCCATGTGGTCGAGTACCGATGACAGATGCGAGCCAAGGAAGCTCGATATGATTGCCGGTGGCGCCTCGGCCGCACCAAGACGGTGAGAGTTGGCCGCCGACATTATACTTGCTTTCAAAAGACCGTTGTGACGATAGATTGCCGCAAGGGTATTCACCACAAAAGTAATGAAACGGAGGTTGTCCTTGTCGTTCTTACCCGGTGCCATAAGCAGTACACCGGTATCGGTACCGAGCGACCAGTTGTTGTGCTTACCAGAACCGTTGACACCCTTGAAAGGCTTCTCATGCAACAGCACGCGGAAACCGTGACGACGCGCCACCTCTTTCATAAGCGCCATGATGAGCATGTTGTGGTCGACAGCAAGGTTGCACTCCTCGTAGATTGGAGCAAGCTCGAACTGGTTAGGAGCAGCCTCGTTGTGACAGGTCTTCGCAGGGATACCCAGCTTCAAGGCCTCAATTTCAAGATCCTTCATGAATGCGGCCACGCGCTTGGGGATTGAACCGAAATAGTGGTCCTCAAGCTGCTGGTTCTTCGCACTGTCGTGCCCCATAAGGGTACGGCCTGTAAGAAGAAGGTCCGGACGCGCAAGCAACATCCCCTCATCAACGAGGAAATACTCCTGCTCCCAACCAAGATAGGTTGTCACCTTCTTCACGTTCTTGTCAAAATAACGGCACACATCGGTCGCCGCCTTGTCTACCGCACGCAGAGACTTCAGCAACGGAGCCTTGTAGTCAAGCGCCTCGCCAGTATATGAGATGAAGACAGTAGGTACACAGAGGGTATCGTCCATAAGGAACGCTGGGGATGTAGGATCCCATGCGCTATAGCCACGTGCCTCGAATGTACTGCGGATACCGCCGTTAGGGAACGAAGAGGCATCAGGCTCCTGCTGTACAAGCAGCTTGCCCGAGAACTCCTCGAGCACACCACCCTTTCCATTGTGCTCGACAAAGGCATCGTGCTTCTCGGCAGTAGTCTCGGTCAACGGATGGAACCAGTGTGTATAGTGTGTGGCGCCGTTCTCTACCGCCCAGCGCTTCATACCCTCGGCAACACTGTCAGCAATGGAGCTGTCAAGCGGTGCATCATTGTCAATTACATCAATGAGCTTGTAGTATACATCCTTTGGAAGATACTTGAACATCTTCTCGCGGTTGAATACCTTTACCGCAAAATACTCCGACGGGCGCTCCGCCTGGTTGGGAACCTCTACCGCGTTCTTGGCGAACGCTGCTGTCACCACCTCAAATCTCAGCTTTGACATATTATATATAATGTATATTGTTCGTGTCTATGACAAAAAGCAGCCTTGCAAGCCAATCACAACGGCACACACATTGTTTACTTTTTGTAAAATTATAAAATATGTGCAAATATAACAGCATTGACCCACACAACAAACGATTTTACTAAAAAAGGAGGTAATTTCAAGGTAAAAACATCAAAAAGCAACCCGCATTATCAGAAAAAGGAAGCAAAAACACTGCATTTTTACAAAAACAGACATCATAAATCAAGAACACACCAAAGTTGCACCTTTTAACATTATGCAAGCAAAACAGCCACATAACAGACATTTTATTTACAGATAGTATAGCACAAACAAAGCGTCCGACGTCCCAGAACTGCCGTCACAGACACTGCAAAGCAATATTTTTTATAAAAAATATCGTTATTTTTAGCAGGACATACGATTATTTAAATAACTTTGTAGGGAAATGTGGCATCAAGAGGCCTCGCCGGTCGCTTTGCCGCATAAGTTGATAAAACATAACACTAACCAAAATATTATGCTTAAGCAAATTATCAACGGTAAAATCCTTACTCCACAGGGTTGGATGAAGGACGGTTCAGTTATCATCCGTGATAACAAGATTCTTGAAGTGACAAATTGCGACCTTGCAGTCATCGGTGCAGAAATAATTGACGCGAAGGGTATGTACGTAGTACCTGGCGGTGTGGAGATCCACATCCACGGTGGTGGCAGTTGCGACTTCATGGAGGGTACCGAGGAGGCATTCCGTGGTGCAATCAAGGCACACATGAAGCATGGTACAACAAGTATCTTCCCTACCCTTTCATCATCAACAGTACCCATGATTGAGGCTGCTGCCGAGACATGTACAAAGCTCATGGCCGAGCCCAACAGCCCGGTTCTTGGTCTTCACCTCGAGGGTCACTACCTGAATATGGCCATGGCCGGCGGTCAGTTGCCAGAGAACATCAAGGACCCCGATCCAAACGAGTACATTCCTCTCGTCGAGAAGTGGGATTGTATCAAGCGTTGGGACGCCGCTCCTGAGCTCCCTGGCGCAATGCAGTTCGGTAAGTACATCACATCAAAGGGCATCCTCGCATCAGTTGCGCACACCCAGGCCGAGTATGACGATATCCACGCTGCACGCAAGAACGGATATACCCACGCCACACACTTCTACAACGCAATGCCAGGTTTCCACAAGCGCCGCGAGTATAAGTACGAGGGTACTGTGGAGAGTATCTACCTGCATGATGACATGACTGTCGAGGTTGTTGCTGATGGTATCCACGTGCCACCGACAATCCTGCGTCTCATCCACCGCATCAAGGGTGTTGAGCGTGCCTGCGTTATCACCGATGCTCTTGCATGCGCGGCAAGTGACAGCACAACAGCGTTCGACCCACGCGTGATCATCGAGGACGGCGTATGTAAGCTGGCCGACCGCTCAGCTCTTGCAGGTTCCGTAGCCACAATGGACCGTCTTATCCGTACACTCGTACAGAAGGCCGAGATTCCATTGGACGACGCTATCCGCATGGCATCAGAGACACCTTCAAAGATCATGAACGTATACGACCGCAAGGGTTCATTGCAGAAGGACAAGGATGCTGATATCATGATCCTTGACGACGATTTGAACGTACGCGCAGTATGGGCTATGGGCCAGCTTGTCGAGGGCACATATAACATCTGATACCATTAACGACATTCCAATAACAGGACTCCCCTAACCGGGAGTCTTGTTGTTTTTATACAGTTGTATGCCGTAAAAAATCATTAACTATACTAAAAATATCAAAACAGAAACCTTGAGTCATGATATAAATGCTTAATTTTGTGTTATAAAACAAAATAGCGGTTACCCCGGCACAAATTGTCATGCTGAGTGCAACGAAGCATCTTTTTCCCATAAGTCTTTGTGATCCTTCGCCCTGCTCAGGATGACAAGCTCGCAAAAAAACAAGTAATGGGCCAATCGCTATATGACTACTAAACGGATTTGATTATGAGTACAGATAATGATAAGAAATACAACTTGGAGAGCAACCCATTGCTGAACGGCGAAAGAAGACCTTTCGGTGCCGTTCCATATGACCGCATAACACTGGAACACTTTGTTCCGGCCGTCGAGGAGTGTATAAGAAAGGAAGAGGTTGCCATTGAGGCCATCTGCAACGACAGCGAGAAGGCCACATTCGAGAACACCATAGCAAGACTTGACTACTGCGGCACAGAATTGAGCGTTGTGGTATGCGCATTCAACGCGCTCATCAACGCAAGGAGCTACGACGAGATTCTTGCCGTGGAGGAACAGATACAGCTGTTGTGCACAGCGCACCAGAACAACATATCGCTCAACGAGAGACTCTTCGCACGCATCAAGGAGGTGTATAAGGGCGACAACAGCAACCTTGACACCGCACAGAAACGACTGCTTGAGCAGACATACACCATGTTCGTACGTGGCGGAGCCAACCTCAAGGGCGAGGAGCGCGACACTTACCGCGGGCTCACCGAGAGACTGACAGCCCTGTCACTGAAGTTCCAGGAGAACAGCATAAAGGACACCGACGCGTTCACACTACACATCACCGATGCTGGCGACATTGAGGGCTTGCCCGAGGATGTCATCGAGTCAGCCGCGAACCTCGCAAAGGAGAACGGCAAGGAGGGCTGGATATTCACGCTCCATCGCCCAAGCTACCTGCCTTTCATCACATACTGCCGTAACCGCGAACTGCGCCGACAGATATACATGGCATACAACACCATAGGTGCCAAGGGCAACGAGTTCGACAACAGGGAGATTGTAAAGGAAATAGTGAACAAGCGCCTGAAGCTTGCACGTCTCCTTGGCTACAACACATACAGCGACTACATACTTGCCGAGCGCATGGCGCAGAACACAGACGCAGTGTTCTCGATGCTGGGCAGGCTCACATGGTCATACCTGCCCGCTGCACGCAAGGAGATGGATGAGATTGAGGAATTCGCACGCCGCCATGAGGGCGACGGCTTCGCGTTCCAACGCTGGGACTTCGCCTACTACTCCGAGAAGCTCAAGGAGCAGAAGTACAACCTCAATGACGAGATGATACGCCCCTACTTTGAGCTGAACCAGGCAATCTACGGAGCATTCTACCTTGCCACCCGCCTCTACGGCATCACATTCAAGCAGAACCATGAGATACCAGTGTTCAACCCCGACGTGAAGGTATGGGAGGTGTATGACTACGACGGACGTTACATAGCACTGCTCTACTGCGATTTCTTCGCACGCAAGGGCAAGCATGCCGGCGCATGGATGGATTCCATAAAGCCACAGTATAAGGACGGTGACGGCGTAGACCACCGCCCACACATAACACTCTCCACCAACTACCGCAAGCCAATGCCGGGCAAGCCCACGTTGCTGAACCACGACGAGTTCAACACCTTGATGCACGAGTTCGGCCACTGCCTGCACGGCATACTCTCCGACGTCACCTACCCTGGACAGTGCAGCCCCAATGTGCTGTGGGACTTCGTTGAGCTACCATCGCAGATAATGGAGAACTTCGCCACCGAGGAGGAGTTCCTCAGGCACTTCGCATTCCACCACAAGAGCGGCGAGAGCATCCCCGAGGAGACACTGCAGAGGATAAAGAAAGCGCAGACTTTCAAGGCCGCCTACCAATGCGTACGTCAGGTGGGGCTCGGACTCATAGACCAGGCATGGCACAACATATCGGAGCCATTCGACGGTGACGTGCTCGAGTATGAGCAGTCGGTGACAGCCGCACTCAGGGTAATGCCAGTAATCAAGGAGACCGGTATCACGCCACAGTTCGGGCACATAATGTCGGGCGGATATGCTGCCGGATACTACAGCTACAAATGGGCCGAGGTACTCGATGCCGATGCATACTCAAGATTCAAGGAAGAGGGCATACTAAACATGAAGACAGCCCAGTCGTTCCGCGACAACATCCTCTCCAAGGGAGACAGCGAGCACCCCATGGAGCTGTACATCCGTTTCCGCGGACGCAAGCCACAGATCGGGGCACTGCTCGAGCGCGACGGCATTGAGAGCATATGCCAACATTTATAAAAGATTGGACAATGAAAACATTTGTAGAAAGAGTAAAGAGAACTATATTTGTAGCCACGTTGATGCTCGCCATGTCGGCCTGCACGCAGGACGATGACATCACGGACATCTTCACCGGCCGCGGATGGACGCTGTCGTACGTACAGGACGGTGCTACAAAGCGCTACGGTACCAAGAAGTACGACGTGCAGTTCATCGACAACACCTTCAACGCCACCATCCCCGGCGGCGCCACAATAAGCGGACGCTGGGAAGCCGACGGCAACAGCCGCAAGTTCCACTGCTGGAACGTACAGAGCACCGGCAGCCTCAAGGGCGACACCATAGCACAGAAGATGTTGCAGATATTCACTGACGCCACATCATACGACGGCGACACACACTGGTTACAGATTAAACAGAACAAGAGCACTTTCATGCAGTTCTACAGCAAATGATTATGGAAAACAAGGACAAGAAACAACACGAGCTCGACCTCAGATACATGCGCATGGCAAACATCTGGGCCGAGAATTCATACTGCGAGCGCCGCAAGGTAGGCGCACTCATCGTAAAGGACAAGATGATCATCTCCGACGGTTATAACGGCACCCCATCGGGCTTTGAGAACGTGTGCGAGAACGAGGACGGCTTCACCAAGCCCTACGTGCTGCATGCCGAGGCAAATGCCATCACCAAGATTGCCCGCTCAAACAACAACAGCAGCGGCGCCACCATGTACGTCACCGCATCGCCCTGTATCGAGTGTGCCAAGCTCATCATCCAGTCAGGCATCAAGCGCGTGGTGTACGGCGAGAAATACCGCCTTACCGACGGCATCGACCTGCTTGAGAGAGCCGGAATAGAGACCGTTCACCTTGAGTTCAACGCATAAACCGCAATAGATGAAGAAAGCCATACCCATGCTGGTAATCCTCATCCTTCTCATAGGGTTCTTCATTGGACAGAACAGCCACAGGAACGAGAGAGGAATAACCACCATAATACTCAACAACGACAACAAGCTCAGCGAGATACTCGGTATCGTCGGCAACGAGTATGTCGACGAAGCCGACATTGACTCACTCATCGAGAAGAGCATCCCCAAGGTGCTTGAGGAGCTTGACCCCCATAGCACATACATTGCCAAGGACGATGTGGAGGAACTGACATCGGACCTGCAGAGCAGTTTCAGCGGAATAGGCATACGCTTTACCATTCAGGAGGACACCATCGACATCAGCGAGGTGATACGTGGCGGCCCATCGGAGGATGCAGGAGTGCTTGCCGGTGACCGCATCATAACCATCAACGACACGCTCTTCGTGGGCAAGGAGGTATGCAACAACCAGACTGCGATGAAGAAGCTCAAGGGCCCCAAAGGCAGTTTCGTAAAGCTGGGACTCCAACGCTTTGGCGAGAAAGAGCTTGTAGAGGTAAGGATAAGACGCGACGACATAAAGGTCGAGAGCATTGAGACAGCATACCTCATCGACGGCAAATGGGGCTACATAATGATTGAGCGCTTTGCCGAGAATACATTCATTGAGTTCATTGAGGCAATGATCACGCTTGCCCAGCAGAGAGCCCAGGGCTACATCATTGACCTCAGGGGCAACGGAGGCGGATACCTTGGCATAGCCGTGGAGATGGCCAACCAGTTCCTTGGCGAGGACGAGATAATCGTATACACCGAGGGAGCCAACGTACCCAAGCAGATTGAGAGAGCCAACGGTTACGGATACTTCAAGGACGTTCCGCTTGTGATACTCGTTGACGAGACATCGGCATCGGCAAGCGAGATCATCGCCGGTACAATACAGGACAACGACCGCGGAACCGTAATAGGCCGCAGGACATTCGGCAAGGGACTCGTACAGAAGCAGATTGACCTCAGGGACGGCTCTGTAATACGCCTTACCATAGCACGCTACCACACCCCATCGGGCCGTTGTATACAGAAGCCATACACAAAGGGCGACGGCGAGAGCTATGCAATGGACCTCATCGACCGCTACAACCGCGGAGAGTTCTTCTCACAGGACAGCATACACCAGAACGAGGAGCTCGTCTTCAAGACAAAGAACGGCCGCACGGTATACGGTGGCGGTGGCATCATGCCCGACATATTCGTATCGAGCGACACCACACATGTAACGGGATATGCAAGGGAACTCCTGTCAAAGAGAGTGATATCACAATTCACGCTCAACTACTGCAAGACAAACAGACAGCAGATGAAGCAGTACACCACCTATGAGGAACTCATAGCCTACCTTGGCACACGCCCTATGCTTGACGACCTCGTCAGCTTCGCCCGCACCAAAGGCATTGCGCCAAAGGGCAACGAACTGAGAGAGTCACGCGACGTGCTCACGAGGTCAATATACTCGAACATCATCTACCAGATGCTAGGCATGATGGAACACGTAAAGTTCATTAACCTCGAGGACTCCACCGTACTCAAAGCCGTAGAGGTCCTCAACAACGGCAAGGCATTCCCCGAGATAGAGGAATAAAACCGATATAAACACATTTTGCGGGGCAGGTGAATCACCTGCCCCGCAAAATGTATAATGGCGCTTACATTAGAACAAAACATCACACTCCCCACCCTGTTTACAATATTTTGCACTATATTAGTGAACTCATTTACAACAAACGACATACTACCATGAAAAGAGTTTTCAGATTGCTCAGCGTGCTTGCGGTATGCACTCTAACAGCAATGACCACAAGCGCACAGACAAAGAAATACGTCATTGACAAGAACATCAAGTACCAGGAGATTGACAACTTCAGTGCATCCGATGCCTGGAGAATGGATTTCGTGGGCAAGAACTGGCCCGCGGAGAAGAAGGAACTGCTTGCCGACCTGTTATTCAAGAGAGAGTTCGACAAGGACGGCAACCCCATGGGCATGGCATTGAGTTGCTGGAGGGTGAACATTGGCGCCGGAAGCTACGAGAACAGGGAGTACAAGGATGTATCAAGCACATGGAATAGGACGGAGTGCTTTCTTTCGCCCGACGGCACGTACGACTTCAGCAAGCAGGCCGGCCAGCAGTGGTTCATGAACGCTGCAAAGAAACGCGGGATGAACGAGTTCCTGTTCTTCACCAACTCGGCGCCCTATTTCATGACACGCTCGGGCTCAACGGTAGCGGCCGACAGCAGATACATAAACCTGCAGGATGAGAAGTTCGACGACTTTGCCCGTTTCCTTGCCGAGTGCGCCGCGCACTTCAAGGAGAACGGCTATAACGTAAAGTACATAAGCCCGCTTAACGAGCCTAACGTGGAGTGGCACACCAACAATTTTCAGGAGGGAACCTTCGCCACCAAAAAGGACATCTACAAGATGGTTGCGGAACTTGACAAGGCCATAAGCGACAAGAAGATTGACACTAAAATCATCACCCCCGAGTTGGGTGAGTTGAAGATGCTGTTCGAGGTTGATTCCACTGCAAGGATACCCGATGACATCATACGCTCGATGTTCTACAAGGACGGCGCATACAGCGTGCTTGGATTCAGCAACCTCTACAACTGCGTGGCGGCACACGACTACTGGACAGCCTACCCGCCGAGCCTCCTTGTGGATATACGCGCCAAGGTAAAGGAGGAGATTGCAGGCAATGGACACGATACCAAATTCTGGGCATCGGAGTACTGCATCCTTGAGAAGAATGACGAGATAACCATGCCGTCCTCACCTGTAAAGAGCATTAACCTTGGACTGTATGTGGCACGCATAATCCACAGCGACCTTGCGATAGCCAACGCGTCGGCATGGCAATGGTGGACTGCAGTGTCATTGAACGAGGACGTTCCCGTGCAGCTGTTGCCATTGAAAGGCTCATCGGGCGAGACCGTGAAATACGACGGTACCATAGTACCTACTAAGATGTTCTGGACAACCGCCAACTACAGTTTCTTCGTACGCCCCGGAATGCACAGGATTGACGTGCGCCCTGCACAAGGCGAGGCGACACCGTTGGAAGCCGCCACATCGCTCATGGCATCATCGTACACCGACGGCAAGCAGGTTGTGACCGTCATCATCAACTACACCGACAAGGACGAGACCTTGGAGTTGCAATGCGACAATGCCAAGAAAGGCAAGCTCTACGTGACATCCATTGACAAGAACCTTGAATACACCGGCAAGCACCCGATCAAGTCACTCCCCATCCCCGCCCGCTCGGTGGTGACTGTGGTGATTGATTAAGGATATATAATATTAAGTTTCCGCCCTTAACGCTTTTGGCATTAAGGGCGGAAAATGTATTCATAGCGGTAAACGGGACTCGTAATTGACGGAGCCGCTTTCGCAACGAAGTGAAGGCGGCTTACATTCTTAAAGATGTGAAAGAGACGGTGGTCACAGAAAACTTCTACCAACCAATTCCTGCAAGTATTCTTTTATGCTGATAGGAATGTGTTGATAATTAAAAAGCGGCATTTGACCTATGAGAAAGTCATTTACCGCTTTTTATTAATATTAATTATTTAATTCAACTATGGAATTAAAACTTGCCTTCCAATTTACATTAGATAAATAGTTGTCTTTACAACCAGATGGAACATACAATATCGGAATTTTATATGAACTTTCTCCATCCCAAAAAGGATCGCTTTGGGGTGGATACTGCATTAAAGCAGTCATTGATGTTAGCCTTATACCTGCAAAAGCAGAATTTCCAATTGTCTGCAACTTACTAGGTAATGTAAGAGTTGTTACGCCTGAACATTCACGGAATGCATTAAATCCTATATTGGTTAGATTTGTGCTCAAACTAATTGATGTAAGACCAGAGCAACCATAAAATGCCTGATCGCCAATCTGCGTTACAGTATTAGGTATGACAAGCGATCCATTCAAGCTAGTACAGTTCTTAAATGCATCATAACCAATTGTTACAACTCCCTCTCGAATAGTTATAGAACTGATATTCTTACATCCATCAAATGCATGAGGACCAATTGTTGTCACACTAGCAGGAATAACAATTTCTGTTAATCCACTAGCGTTAAATCCACTCAAATATGTAACAGAATTTGGTATAGTCACCTGACTTAGACTAATGCAACCATAGAACGCGTCATATCCAATGAGTGCAACGCTGTTACCAATTGTTACACTTGTAAGGCCGGAGCAATTATAGAACGCATAATCTCCAATGCTTGTAACGCTGTTTGGGATTATGACGCTGCTGAGCCCAGTGCAATCATAGAACGCACCATTTCCAATGCCTGTAACGCTGTTTGGGATTGTGACGCTTGTGAGACTAATGCAACCTTGGAACGCTTTTTCTCCAATGCTTGTAACGCTGTTTGGGATTGTGACGCTTCTGAGCCTAGAGCAATTTTTGAACGCATAATCTCCAATGCTTGTAACGGACAAAGTCTTTGATTTATATGTTACAGTCGAGGGAATTACAACATCGCCTAAATATTTAGGACTCCCATAATAGGCTCCTCCGAAAGTAACTTCTACCGTTAAATCATAAGTAGAAATAATTTTATAAAATATTCCATCTACCACAAAATCTTGGGCATTTGCAACCACACTGCACAGTAGCACCGCTACCGTTATTAGCAATTGTTTAATTGTTTTCATAAATGTATCATTTAAAGTTTATATTATTGCCAATAAATGGAGATGTATGCAATATTATATTCAGAAATTTCCAAAACAAGTCTGCATTTACCTTACCGTACATTGTTTGTTGTCCTGTCCTAGTATTGTAATCTTCGAATGTGTAAAAGCACTTCTTACTTCTTCCTTTCTTGAAATTCCCGTGTGCCATGGTATTTCTTATATGCCTTAATAGATTATGGGCATAATCATTATTGGGAACACCTTTTGGTTTTACTGAATTAAACCAAAAATAATTGTCAGATGATTTGGTATTTCTTTTTTCTTTCTTTTTTATTTG
>JAFYWE010000023.1 GCA_017558165.1 Bacteroidaceae bacterium | reverse complement strand
TCTGTTTTCTTCTTTTTCTCGGTTACGTAGCCCGCTACGCGTCCTACAAAAAATAATAAAACACCCTATTTTTGCTCTATAAAAAACTTAACGATATAAATTTAAACAGCTTCTAATTGACAGCAACATAATTGCTGTCATTTTTTTCAAGCGCGAAGATAGCCAATTTATCATAAAAAAAGAATATTTAACACCGGCATTGGCATCTATTTTCACCCAAAGATATACAAGGTGGATGTTTTTTGTTTAAATTCGCGGGATTAAACAAATATTGTTGACACTTATGGGCGATAGCAAGAACATCATAATAAAGGGAGCAAGGGTAAACAACCTGAAGAACGTCGACGTGGAGATTCCGCGCGGAAAGCTCGTTGTCGTTACCGGCCTCTCGGGCTCGGGCAAGTCATCACTTGCATTCGACACGCTGTATGCCGAGGGACAGCGCCGTTACGTGGAGTCCCTGTCATCATATGCCCGCCAGTTCCTTGGCCAGATGAACAAGCCAGAGTGCGACTTCATCAAGGGCATACCGCCCGCCATCGCCATCGAGCAGAAAGTCAACAACCGCAACCCGCGCTCAACGGTAGGAACATCGACCGAAATATATGAATATCTCAAGTTGCTGTATGCACGTATAGGCAAGACATACTCGCCCGTCAGCGGAAAGCTTGTGAAGAAGGACAATCCCGAGGATCTGCTCGAGTGCATGAAGAGCCGCCCCGAGGGCACAAGGTTCATGTTGCTTGCACCCATACCCGCACGCAAGGGACGCACGCTTGAGGAGCAGCTGCAGATCTACCTGCAGCAGGGTTTCACACGCATAGTCCTCAACAAGGAGATCATACGCATTGAGGAGTACACCCCAAAGAAGGGCGACGCCCCCACCCTGCTCATTGACCGCCTTACCGTTAGCGACAACAACGAGACGGCAAGCCGCCTGCTCGACTCGGCCGAGACAGCCTTTTACGAAGGCAACGGTACCTGCCTGTTGCAGTTCATGGACGAGGATGCGCCGCACAGTTTCTGCATACGCTTCGAGGCCGACGGCATTGAGTTCGAGGAGCCTACGGAGCAGATGTTCTCGTTCAACTCGCCCATCGGCGCCTGCCCCGACTGCGAGGGCTTCGGCCGCATAGTAGGCATTGACGAAGACCTTGTCATCCCCAACAAGCTGTTGAGCGTGTACGACGGCGCCGTGTTCTGCTGGCGTGGTGACAAGATGGGAGAATGGAAGACCGAGTTCTGCCGCCGTGCGCCACAGGACAACTTCCCCATATTCGAGCCATACTACAACCTCACACAGGAGCAGAAGGACTACCTGTGGCATAAAGGTCCATGGATTGAGGAGTACAACGAGGGAATCTGCATCGACAACTTCTTCAACATGGTCAAGGCCAACCAGTACAAGATACAGTACCGCGTGATGCTCGCACGCTACCGCGGAAAGCCCATATGCCCCACCTGTCACGGCACGCGCCTGAAGAAGGAGGCCAGCTACGTGAAGGTAGGCGGCACAAGCATCATCGAGCTCATTGAGATGCCCATAACACGCCTCAAGGAGTTCTTCGATAACCTCACCCTCAACGAGCACGATGCAGCAATAGCAAAGCGAATACTTGCCGAGATACGCAACCGCATAGACTGCCTCATTGACGTAGGTCTCAGTTACCTCACGCTCAACCGCCTGAGCAATACCCTTTCGGGCGGTGAGAGCCAGCGCATCAACCTTGTGACATCACTCGGCAGCGCGTTGGTAGGTTCGCTATATATACTTGACGAGCCGAGCATCGGCCTGCACAGCCGCGATACAGACCGCCTGATAAACGTGCTGTACCGCCTGCGAGACCTTGGCAACACGGTCGTTGTGGTCGAGCACGACGAGGAGATAATACGCGCCGCCGACTACATCATCGACGTAGGCCCCAAGGCCGGCTCATACGGTGGCAACATCGTATACAGGGGCAACATGAGCGACCTGCAGCCCGGCAGCAACAGCTATACTGTAAAGTACCTTTTGGGCGAGGAGACCATTGAGGTACCTGTGCACCGCCGCACATCAAACAATATAATAAGGATAAAGGGTGCCCGCGAGAACAACCTCAAAGGCATTGACGTGAATATACCGCTGAACACATTAACCGTGGTGAGCGGTGTCAGCGGCTCGGGAAAATCAACCCTCGTGCGCAACATACTCTACCGCTCGCTCATGCGCCATTTCGGCAACAACTGCGACGCCCCGGGACAATGCGAGGCCGTAGACGGAGCACTCAAGATGTTGCGTGGAGTAGAGTTCATCGACCAGAACCCCATTGGCAAGTCATCACGCTCAAACCCCGTCACATACCTCAAGGTGTATGACGAGATACGACACCTCTTTGCGCAGCAGCCCCTTGCCAAGCAGATGGGGTTCGGCGCCGGACACTTCTCGTTCAACTCCGACGGTGGACGTTGCGACGAGTGCAAGGGCGAGGGAACAATCACCGTATCCATGCAGTTCATGGCCGATTTGAAGCTGGAGTGCGAGGTGTGCCACGGCAAGCGCTTCAAGAACGAGATACTTGAGGTCAAGTTCCACGACAAGAACATACACGACATACTTGAGATGACCATCGGCGATGCCATCAACTTTTTCCAGGAGCACGGACAGAGCCGCATAGCACAGAGCCTGCAGCCCCTGCAGGATGTAGGACTCGCGTACATTAAGATGGGACAGTCATCATCGACCCTGTCGGGTGGTGAAAACCAGCGCGTCAAGCTCGCCTACTACCTGAGCCAGCAGAGCGACCGCCCAACGATGTTCATCTTTGACGAGCCAACCACAGGACTCCATTTCCACGACATAAAGAAGCTGCTCAAATCATTCGAGCGCCTACTCGCCCGTGGACACTCGCTTGTCATCATCGAGCACAACATGGATGTCATAAAGTGCGCCGACTACCTCATAGACCTTGGCCCCGAGGGTGGCGAGAACGGCGGTAACCTTGTTGCCTGTGGAACACCCGAGGAGGTGGCAGCATGCGAAGCATCATACACCGGACAGTTCCTGAAAGAGAAGTTATCATAACATAAACGGCAAGCACAAGTGCTTGCCGACAGATATCCATCAGGTATGTAAGATATAAATACAGCGTTCAAGAATATCCCCATGTTCAAACATAATGAGTATGGGGATATTCTTCAATAATTCATGAGAACGAGTTTTTCTCTTTAACATCATTCCAGTACTTTTAGTTAAAAATAAATAATTGTCAGCAGAGTGCCAATAATTGGCTGTCAGCTGTTTTGCAAAATTTCGTAAAAAATCTATTTTTGCACTGCTAAACACTTATTATGAACCAGCGATTATCTACATACAACAGCAAAGTTTTGACGGCCCTACCAGCCGCTACAGACATTGCATGTATAAGTGATTACAGCACAACAAGTTACCCCCCCCTAAATACATTAACAAACATTACAGGACATGAACGCTATCGTGCGGTGCTTTGACGCGCCGGACGGTAGCGTTTTTTATGACATTAATAAAACAAAAACTATTAAGGCAGGTTCTATAAATTAAGCCGTGATGATTTTGCGTGTTATTTTGAATAGATTGTTTGTATTTATGATGGCGTGTAGCGGGCTACATAACTGAATAAATACAAACAAGATAACAAAATAGGACCAAAAGCAACCGGAACCGAACCTGTCGGACAAGAATTTATTTTTACATAATTTATAGAACTTGCCTTAAATAATTTAACTATGAAAAAAACTCTACAAACTTTATTATTTGCTTTAATAGCAATTATGATGCCAATCGGAGTGTTGGCGCAAACCTCG
>JAFYWE010000230.1 GCA_017558165.1 Bacteroidaceae bacterium | reverse complement strand
CCTGAGTTCTGGCTCATTTCAAGACCTGATACTGATACGCCACCTGCATTTGATGCCTTACCCGGTGCGTAAAGGATCTTAGCCTCCTGGAATATGTGGATTGCCTCAGGAGTAGATGGCATGTTCGCACCCTCTGACACGGCTATTACACCGTTTGCAACAAGTGCCTTGGCGTCGTCGCCGTTGATCTCGTTCTGGGTTGCCGATGGCAATGCGATGTCACCCTTCTCGCACCATGGACGTGCGTTCTCGACGTATTTGCAACCGTACTTGTCGGCATACTCCTTGATGCGTCCGCGACGTACGTTCTTGAGCTCCATGATGAAATCGAGCTTTTCGCGGTCGATACCCTCCGGGTCGTAGATGTAACCGTTTGAGTCGCTCATTGTAACTACCTTACCGCCAAGCTGGAGAACCTTCTCCACTGTGTACTGTGCCACGTTACCTGAGCCTGATACAAGGCATGTCTTGCCCTCTACGCTCTCGCCGCGTGTGCCGAGCATCTCCTGCAGGAAGTAGATGTTACCGTATCCTGTAGCCTCGGGGCGAATGAGTGAGCCGCCAAACTCAAGGCCTTTGCCGGTGAACACGCCGTTGAACTCGCGTGTGAGTTTCTTGTACATACCGAACATGTAGCCAACCTCGCGTCCGCCAACACCGATATCGCCTGCAGGAACGTCCATCTCAGGACCGATGTTGCGCCACAACTCAGTGATGAAAGCCTGGCAGAAACGCATTACCTCGTTGTCGCTCTTGCCCTTTGGGTTGAAGTCAGAGCCACCCTTTGCACCACCCATAGGAAGGGTAGTGAGGGAGTTCTTGAATGTCTGCTCAAAAGCGAGGTACTTGAGAATGCCGACGTTTACTGAGGGGTGGAAACGTATACCGCCCTTGTAGGGGCCGATGGCGTTGTTGTGCTGTACGCGGTAACCGGTGTTTACCTGTACGTTGCCGTTATCGTCAACCCATGTCACACGGAATGTGAACACGCGGTCGGGGATGCAGAGTCTCTCGATAAGGTTGTTTGCCTCGAACTCGGGGTGCTTGTTGTACTCCTCTTCAATAGAGTTAAGCACTTCCTCCACAGCCTGGAAATACTCAGGCTCGTTGGGGAATCTATTCTTCAGGTTCTCAAGTGTGGTTGATACTTTCATGTCGTATATTGATTTTTATTTTTTTTCGTGACGCAAAAATAATAATATACTTTTAAAAAGTAAAGAAATGTAAGCGTTTTTTTGAAATAACAAGAAAAATGTTCGTTTTGTTAAATTAAACGCGGAAAATATCAAGCTGTTTGGCTGAATGTGGAGAAAAATGTCTTTTTGATGGTTCGGGTGAGTAAAAAGTTGTGGCGCCGTTGCTTATGTGGTCGTCAATACGCTTCAGATGCCGTTGTAGGTGTATGCAAGCGTAAGGATGCTTGTCCTGCAGCTACAACCTTGCTGTATTGTAGATGCGCAGTTGGCGAGTGTGGCGCCGGTTGTCAAAATGTCATCAATAAGCAGAATGTGTTTGCCTTCGATGAGGGTGGCGTCGGCCAATGAAAAGATACCCTCGACGTTCTTCCATCTCTCGTCGCGGTTCTTGTGTGTCTGGGTCTCGTTGGATGTGGTGCGGGTTACGGCTCCTTTTATAACGGGTATGCCTGTGGCACATGAAATGCCTGCCGCAATGTAGTCGCACTGGTTGTATCCGCGTCTTCTCTTCTTCTTCCTTGAGAGCGGTAGCGGTACTATGGCATCGATGCCGTCAAAGAATCCTGTGGCTTCAATATCCTTTGCAGCCATGTATGCAAAGCGTTCGCCCACATCGGGGTGGTCCTTGTATTTGAGCTGGTGGATGAGGTTGTTGTAAGGGGAGCTCTTGTGATAATATATATAAGAGGTGGCGCGCTCAATCTCTATCTTTCCCCAAAAGACTTTTTCTATTTCCTCAAGGTGTATCTTCTCTATCCTTGGCAATGAACTGAGGCAATTGAGGCACATGTCCCTCTCCTGTGGCGATAGTGTCTCGCCACACACCACGCAATGGCGCGGGAATATCAGGTCTATGAGGTCAGAAATCCATTTCATCGCCGCTGTAGTTTATGGCTTTGATAATAAGTGAGGGCTCGTAGCCACGGCTTGCCGCGTGGCGTATTATCTTTTGCTGTGTGGCAAAGTCATCCTTGCCTTTCAGCTCGCGACGCTTGATGTCTATTGTCTCCTGCAGTGATTGCAGGTATGCATCCTCGTCGATGTTCTCCATTGCCTCCTTGATGTACTCCTGTGGCAGGCGTTTCTCGCGCAGTGCGGCGGTTATCTTTAGACGTCCCCAGCGGTTGAAGCGCATCTTGTCATTTACAAATGCGCGGCAGTAGCGGGCCTCGTCAATGAATTTCTCATTGGTGAGCCTTGTGATAATCTCTTCCTGCACTGCATACGGCACACCCCATGTTGTGAGCTTTGCGCTCACCTCACTGATGCAACGTTCGCACAGTGTGCAGTATGCTGCAGCCTTGTTCAGGGCTTCGCCTGGGGTAAGGGGCTTTTTCATGGTCTGTGTATTGTTCCCCTGTCTTAGGGGAACTGTCTGTTTACAGGCTGAGGGGTTAGCTCTTCATGGCTCTAATCATTCTGTCATTGTCGGCAAAATCCTTGCGGAGCTCCATGCCGGTGTAGCCTAATGACTTCAGTATCTCCACGGTCTCCTGTCCGTGGGCGCGGTTTATCTCAAAATATAACTTTCCGCCGGGTCTTAAAAGCGACAAGCCTTTAATGGCTATGGCGCGGTAGAATAGCAACGGGTCGTTGTCCGGCACGAACAGGGCGGTGTGTGGCTCCCAATCGAGCACATTTG
>JAFYWE010000229.1 GCA_017558165.1 Bacteroidaceae bacterium | reverse complement strand
GACAACTTGGGGTCGCATTGAGGAGCTTGTGAAGGAGAACATCGGTGTTGCTTTGCGCAAGAAGCACAACGCCGACGAGAAGGTGACCGTTGACAACAGCCTCGCCAACGAGATTGCATACAACGCCATCTATGACCTCAACCGCAAGGCGTTACTCTCATGGGCAAGCGGAAACCACTCGGGCACATACGTTCCCCTCTACGCTATTGGCAAGGGAGCCGATCAGTTCGACGGAGTGCTTGACAACACAGATATAGTGAAAATCATCAAGAAGCTGAAAGGCATCAAGTAAAGAAACATTTACTATAACGTGAGTTCGATATAAATTCATCAAACCGTGAATTTGTCATTCCGACAGAGCGTAGCGACGAGGAATCTCAAAATATTGTGAGAAAAGAGATCTCTCACATACGTTCGAGATGACAAAGCGTAATGAATATCAGTACGATTTCTTATATCGAGCTCACGTTACTATAAGAACACAAGAGTGCGGAAGGCCACACCTTCCGCACTCTTACGTATTATCCGCCGTATCGTGAATGCATTACAGGTTCTCGTTCACGATTACAATGGTTGAATCAATAAGCATTGCAGGGATGCAATCCGCATCAATAATCTGCTCTGGAGCAGGGTTGTATCCTTTCTCGTCAACCTTGTCTACGGTCGCGGTACCGCCACAACCGACAAGCAATGCCGCCATAAGCACAAACAATAACTTTTTCATAATCCGATATATTTTTATTTTTAGAGATTCTTCAGTTCCATGAACCTTTCCACATAAAGGTCATCATACTCGGTCTGCGCAGCCTTCAGGGCATCCTCAGACTCCTTGTAGGCGTCAATGTTGCCACGTTTTTCCTCGAATATCCTTTCATACTCGGCCTCACACTCGATATTGATAGCTGCAATCTCCTTCTCAAGATTCGCATTGACCTCGTTGAGCGCTACGGCATCGCTAGCGGCATTGAGCTTTTTTATTGCAGCCTTGTACACGGCGGCCTTCTTTGTATACACATTATCATTTGATCCCGCACCGCAAGAAGCGAATACAAGGAGTGCTACAACAGAAGCTATAAGCAGGTTAATCTTTTTCATATTATCATTAAATTTATTGTTCATTAATTATACAACCACACACTGCCGGTTGTTCAATTTATCATTTACGTTTCAACTCGGCCTTTCTTTTTACCACGACGCCGTCAATGGCACCGAAGAGCGCGTTGACCTCCTCCATCTCACGACGATAGACGGAATTACCCTTGGCGATTGCCGCAGCAATATACTCAAGCTCCGCAGCATTGTCGGCAAGTAGTTTCTTGTTTACGGCAACAAAATCAGTCTTGAGCATATCAAGCTCCTCTATGTTCTTTACAGAGGCAAACACATTTGCCGTGCCTGAATAGAGATTCTTCTGGTGTTCAATAAGAGGCATTGCCACCTTTTCCATATAAGCAGAAAGGAACGCCTCCCTGGCCTTTGCCACAGACTCTTTGCTAGCAACATCTGCACCGGTGGCAGACTGTACCATAGAGTTCTCGTTTGCAAAGAGCGCAATCTCCTTGTCGAGGAAAAGCTTCAGCTGCTTGAGGCGGTCATACCCGTCGGTAACCGACAGTTTTGCAAGATACTTCTCATATATTGCAGCCTCTGCCCCTGAAAGGTATGGCGATATCTTGGCTACATATGCATTCCTGTATGCCTCACCAGCCTTGTTCAGTGCCGCGAGTTGCTCCTGACATATATTCAATGCCGTAGCCTTCTTCAACTCCTCGCTGTTCTCACTACCAAGTTTGGACACTGCACTTGAGAGGGAACGGTTGATCTTGACAAGAGCATCATACCCCTCGGCATCATTCACCTTTGCCGTATTTTCGGTATAAATATCTATCTGACGCTGTATGGCCATACCCATAACTTTGTTCAGATATGCCCTGGCATAATCGGTCTCGGCCTTTACAAGAGTCTTGATACCCTCCCTGTGGTTAGCGGCCTCCTTGTGGTAGAGCGCCACATCCTCGCTGTTGCCCTTTATATATGAGACAAGAGCCATATTTAGCTCGTTGTTGAGTTTCTTCACGCTCTCGTATGACGAAGCCGTATCCAGCCTCTCCTTATAATCACCGTACATGCCGGCCTGCACCTTGTACACATCTCCGGTACAACCGGCAAGCAACAGTACCGACGCAGACACGGCAAGCACCCTTGATAATATTCTGTCAATCATATTTTATCCCTTATAAACAATGCGCTTGCGCACATACATAATATAACCGTGCGAAATTAGCACGATATTTTAAATAATGCAAACCGCAGACGTTCCTAAATTGATGTAAAACAGGATTGACTCATAACTTTTCGGGAAATATTTCCTTAATTCAACACAATAGAACTAACTTAGCAAACGGAATGGAAAAATTCGCAGAAGTCATATTGCCATTGCCTCTACCCGGGAGCTACACTTACAGCATCCCTAAGGAATTGGAGGAGAAGGTCGTCACCGGATGCCGAGTATCGGTACCCCTTGGCGACAGGAAGTCCTATACCGCATTGGTAATGAGCGTACACGGCAACAAGCCCGAAGGATACAGGATAAAGCCCATAAAGGAACTGCTTGACGAGGAACCCGTGGTGACAGACAAGCAGTTAAAGCTGTGGGAGTGGATATCAAGATATTACCTGTGTTCAATGGGTGATATCTACAAGGCCGCCATTCCGCAGGGGCTCAAGGGAGAATTCAAGCCACGTACCGAGCAGAGAGTACGCCTTACACCGAAATGCAACGATGAAAAGGGGATAAACCTGATATTGCAGTCTCTATCCAGGGCGCCGAGACAGCGTCGTCTGCTAGACACCTACCTGCAGATTGCCACACCGTTCACGCCAGAGCGCAAGGAGATTTCGAAGCACAGGCTCATTGAGGCGGCGCAGGTATCGCCCACCATATTCCGCGAACTGCAGGACAAGGGCATACTCGAGAGCTACACCGTGGAGATAGGCAGGCTCAACGGCGAGGTAATGCCCGTAACACCACAGAACATACTCAACCCCGCACAGGAGAAGGCGTTCAATGAGATAAAGGAATCATTCAGCACAAAGAACGTGACACTGTTGCACGGAGTGACGTCGGCCGGCAAGACCGAAATATACATACACCTCATAGCCGAGGCTCTTGAGCGTGGCGAGCAGGTACTTTATATGCTACCCGAGATTGCGCTGACAAAACAGATAGTAGAGCGCCTGAGGCGTGTATTCGGCAACAGGATAGGACTTTACCATTCCAAGTTCTCCGATGCCGAGAGGGTGGAGATATGGAAGAAACAGTTGGGCGACGAGCCGTATGACATCATCCTTGGAGTGCGCTCATCAGTTTTCCTGCCGTTCAAGAGGCTCGGACTTGTCATTGTTGACGAGGAGCATGAGAACAGCTACAAGCAGCAGGAGCCAGCACCGCGCTACCATGCCCGCAATGCGGCCGTCGTACTTGCATCGCTGTTCGGTGCCAAGACTCTCCTGGGCACGGCAACACCTTCAATAGAGAGCTACTACAACGCCATTACCGGCAAATATGCCCTTGTGAGCCTCACCACAAGACACCGTTCCATCAAGCTACCGCACATCGAGGTTGTCGACATGCAGGAATGCCAGCGCCGCAAGCTCGTGACCGGTACATTCTCGGACCCTCTTGTCGAGGCCATGGACGAGGCGCTCAAAAACAAGCAACAGATAATACTGTTCCAGAACCGCAGAGGATATGCCCCCTTAATGGAGTGCAAGACATGCGGCTGGGTTCCACGTTGCAAGCACTGCGACGTGAGCCTTACCCTGCACAAGAGTGCCGGAAAACTTACCTGCCACTACTGCGGATACACGATACCGGCACCCGTGCACTGCCCTAACTGCGAGGAGAGGAATTTCATAAACCTGGGATACGGCACCGAAAAGATAGAGGACGACCTGCACAACCTCTTCCCCGAGGCACGCATAGAGCGCATGGACCTTGACACCACACGCACAAGGAATGCCTACGAAAAGATAATCACCGATTTCCAGCAGGGAAAGACCGACATACTCATAGGCACACAGATGGTCTCAAAAGGACTTGACTTTGACAATGTGGCCGTCGTAGGCATCATAAACGCCGACACGCTGCTGAACTACCCCGATTTCCGTGCCACGGAGAGAGCTTTCCAATTGATGGCCCAGGTTGCCGGACGCGCCGGACGCAAGAACGGTCAGGGAAAGGTGTTCCTGCAGACAAAGATGACCGACGCTCCGGTCATCCCGCTGATTGTGGGCAATGACTATGCATCGTTCTACGACCAGCAGATAGGGGAACGCATGCTGTTCCACTACCCGCCTTTCTACCGCCTGGTCTATATATACATGAAACACCGCGACGTACAGATCCTTGAAGAGTTCTCGACCGTCGTAGGCAAGCGTATGCGCGAAATCTTCGATGACCGCATCCTTGGCCCCGACCTGCCGCCTGTCGCGAAGGTAAAGCAGCAGTATATACGCAGGATCGTGCTCAAGGTCGAGAACAGCCTGTCACAGTACAAGATAAACGAGGTGCTTCACAACCTGCAGCTTGCCTACTGCAACCAGCAACGCTACCGCGCAGTGACAATGTACTACGACATCGACCCGATGTAACAGAAGCGGAATTGACAGCTCATGATAGCATTAATTGTTTTTTGACAATAATATTTTGTTCATTTCCTATATATTAGGTATTTTTGCGCGTTATTAGGGTCTTTATGCGACCTTCGCTACTGCGGAAAACAAAATATTACAACATAATGAAACAATTCAAGCTATTAAACAACACGCTCGGATGGCTCACATTCATCATTGCAGCATTCACATACTGCCTCACAGTGGAGCCTACCGCAAGCTTTTGGGACTGCCCCGAATTCATTCTCTCAGGCAACAGACTGGAGATAGGTCACCCGCCAGGCGCACCGTTCTTCATGCTCACAGCAAACTTCTTCTCGCTGTTCGCCGAGCCCGAGAAGGTCGCATTTATGGTGAACATAATGTCGGCCATACTCAGTGCCGCAGGAATCCTGTTCCTGTTCTGGAGCATCACGCACCTTGTGCGCAAGCTCACCGTGGGCAACAGCCAGGAGATGAGCAAGGCGCAGATGGTCACAATCCTGGCATCGGGCCTTGTGGGCGCGCTGGCATACACATGGAGCGACACCTACTGGTTCAGCGCTGTCGAGGGAGAAGTGTACGGATACTCGTCACTCTTCACAGCAGTGGTGTTCTGGCTCATCCTCAAATGGGAGGACAACGCCGACTCGCCCCACAGCGACCGCTGGCTCATCCTCATAGCCTACCTTGTAGGTCTCTCGATTGGAGTACACCTTCTTAACCTCCTGTGTATCCCCGCCATCGTGCTGGTGATGTACTACAAGAAGTTCCCCAACAAAAACCGCAAATACGCAGTACTGGCACTTGTGGTGTCGGCAGTACTTGTCGCAGCCGTGCTATACGGTATCGTACCGGGAGTGGTAAAGGTGGGCGGATGGTTCGAGTTGCTGTTCGTGAACGTGCTCGGATTACCGTTCAACACAGGACTCTACGTATACCTGATACTGCTTTTCGGCACCATCATTGCTGGAATCTACCTTACAGAAAAATACGCAGAGCAGACAGATAAGACACAGAAGATTGTCACTATACTCTTCCTCGCCACCGTGGCGCTACTCGGTATCCCGTTCTATGGGCACAACGTGCTCATGAGCCTTGTGATCGGTGCCGTAGTCATTGCTGCCCTCTACTACGTGGCAATGGCACGCAAGAGTGTCGACGACAGCGACATCAAGTCAAGGATCAAGAGCACAACAAAGAAGTACCTTGTAAGCTTCAGG
>JAFYWE010000228.1 GCA_017558165.1 Bacteroidaceae bacterium | reverse complement strand
TGATATCAATCAATCTTTTAAATTTGACAATAACAAAAACAATGTATCAAAGCAAATATTTAAAGATGCTTTGATACATTCTTTATTTGAGACAAAGTTCTACTTCTAAAACTCAGCATCAGCACATCCTGTCCCTGTAATCCTCGTAGCGGAAAACCTTATAGACCTCAAGCTCGCCATTCTGGTGCAACAGCGCAATGCCAGGGTGCGAAATACCGTTGAACATGTTTGTCTTTACGGTTGTGTAGTGTATCATATCCTCGAACACCACCTTGTCACCAACCTTCAACGGTTGCGGGAACTTCCAGCTACCCATATAGTCACCGCTCAGGCAACTGTTGCCACCAAGACGGTAGATATTCTCCTCGAACGGAGCGCCCTTGACGGCATCGGCCTCGAGCGACTCGGCACCGGTAACCTTCGGCTGGTATGGCATCTCAAGACAGTCGGGCATGTGACAGGTGAAGCTTACGTTGAGTATTGCAGTGCGTATGCCACGGCTTTCAACGATGTCCACAACCTCCGATACCAGCGAACCTGTCTGCCAAGCAAAGGCTGAGCCCGGCTCAAGGATGACCTGAAGGTTGGGATAACGGCTACGCAATCCCTTGAGCAGGCCGATGAGGTGCTCCACATCATAATCCTTACGTGTCATCAGGTGTCCGCCACCAAGGTTAAGCCATTTGATCTTAGACAACCATTTGCCGAACTTCTCCTCAATGTGCACAAGGGTATTCTCCAGTGCATATGAGCTCGACTCGCAGTGGCAGTGGCAATGGAAGCCCTCGATTCCGGCAGGGAGCTCATCGGGCAACAGGTCGGCTGTGACACCGAAACGGCTACCTGGAGCACAGGGGTTGTAGAGTTCGGTCTCAATCTCGGAGTACTCGGGGTTGATACGGATTCCGCAAGATATCGCGTGGTCGGCCTCGGTGGTCGCCTGATAGAAGCGGTGGTACTGCGAGAGCGAGTTGAACGAGATGTGACTGCTGCAACGCATCATCTCGCCGAACTCCTCGGCTGTATATGCAGGCGAGAAGGCGTGGGCCCTGCTGCCGAACTCCTCAAAGGCAAGACGTGCCTCATGGATTGAACTTGCTGTTACCGAATTGATATACTCACGGAAGATAGGGAAGCTCTTCCACAGCGCGAATGCCTTGAAGGCAAGGATTATCTCTACACCGGCCTCGCGTGCCACACGGCTTATGAGCTCCAGATTACGGCGCAACAGCGCCTCTTCCATCACATAACAGGGTGACGGTACCTTGTTTATCATCTCGTTGTCCATTATCCTATGATTTTTAGTTTTGCAAATTTAAGCAGCAGGGTCTTCACTCCTGCATTATGGAATCTGATTGTTGCCTTTGCGTTCTCACCGACACCCTCGGTCGACTGCACCTCACCCACACCGAAACGGTCGTGCTGCACAATCATTCCCACGCTCAAGGCAGCGTGGTTGCTCTTGGGGGCATAGAAATCGCGCTCTACGTCGGACACGCGGCGCAGGTTTGCCGGCTTCTGCATGAAAGCCGATTCATGTATCACGCGCTTGCCCTGTGGCTCGCTCTCCTGTGGCGCCGTACGGGAAGCGGCGGAGTAACCGCCCTGCGTCTGCTGTTGCCCGAACGGACGTTGCTGGCCGCCGAACGCCGTGCACTGCGTGGATGCCATGCCGTTTGTCCTGCCGAACATTCCGCCGGCACGCGACGGTGACTGCTGGCCGGTGGCCTGACGCACACCACCCGGCATTGTTATATATCGTGAATCAATCTCCTTTATAAAACGGCTTGGCTCGCAGAAATTGAACTGTCCGTACTTGTAACGGCTCTTCGCGAACGAGAGCACGCAGTGGTCCTTGGCACGGGTTATGGCCACATAGAAGAGCCTGCGCTCCTCCTCGAGCTCGCGCATTGAGTTCTGCGCGCACTGGTTAGGGAAGAGGTCCTCCTCAAGACCCACGATGAACACAGTGCGGAACTCGAGTCCCTTGGCCGAGTGTATTGTCATCAGGGTTATGTGGTTGCCGTCGTCCTCGTCCTTGTTATCAAGGTCGGACATCAGCGACACCTCGGAGAGGAAATCAACGAGCTTGTCGTTGGCGTTGCCCTCCTC
Source organism: Bacteroidaceae bacterium (assembly GCA_017558165.1). Lineage (GTDB taxonomy): Bacteria > Bacteroidota > Bacteroidia > Bacteroidales > Bacteroidaceae > HGM04593. The sequence goes on along the minus strand of JAFYWE010000228.1, from coordinate 865 downwards.
GCGACGCATGTCTACGAAATCGGCTATACCATTAAGGAGCTCCTGCACGTTCTCCTGACGCGCCTTGCCCTCGACACTGTTATCGGCATTGAACTCGGCAAGCATACGGCTCTCCTGCAGCACAAGACGTGCCACCTCAATGGCATTCTTGCTCTGGGCATAGCCGGCAAAGCGCTCAATCATCGCTGCAAAGAGTTGCAGTTTGGTGAACGTAGCCTTCGACACATCGAGCGGTGGCTGCATAGGGTCGGCAATTACGCTCCAGAAGCTGGTCTCGCGCTCCATGGCGGCGTCCTTTACTTTCTGCAGGGTCTTGTCACCGATACCACGCGCCGGGAAATTTATTATACGTTTGAAGGCCTCCTCGTCATTACTGTTGCATATCAGGCGGAAATAGGCAATAACGTCCTTTATCTCCTTGCGCTGATAGAACGAGAGACCACCGAAGATGCGGTAGGGGTAGGAGCGTTTCCTGAACGACTCCTCGAATATACGCGACTGCGCGTTAGTGCGGTACAGGATTGCGAAATCGCTGTACTGCAGTCCCTCGGTACGACGCAGCTCGGCAATCTTGTTTGCCACAATCTCGCCCTCCTCGAAGTCGGAGTATGCCGAGCAGAGCAGCAAGGGGTCGCCGTCGCCACGGTCCGAGAAGACCGTCTTCTTTATCTGTTCGCTGTTACGCTCAATGAGGCTGTTGGCGGCCTTGACAATCATCTTTGTAGAGCGGTAGTTCTGCTCGAGCTTGAAGATCTTCGCACCCTCATAACGCTGGGTAAAGCCGAGGATGTTGCTGATGTTGGCACCACGGAACGAGTAGATGCTCTGCGCATCGTCACCCACCACGCATATTGCCTTGCGCGCC
>JAFYWE010000227.1 GCA_017558165.1 Bacteroidaceae bacterium | reverse complement strand
CCGCGTGGCGTGACAAGGGTGACACCCATGCCATAGCTACCGAGGTCTTCGGTAGTGGCAAGGCACGGGAGATGGTGATTGTGATGCCCGATGCCGGAACTGCCTTTGACGGCTATTTCAATGCCGGCGAGTGGCGCTACGAGGATTACTTCTTCCAGGAGCTTGTGCCTCACATCGAGAAGGAGTACAGGGTTGTGGCCGACAAGGGACACCGTGCAATTGCCGGTCTCTCGATGGGCGGTGGCGGAACGACAGGCTATGCGATACGCCATGCCGATATGTTCTCGTCGGCCTATGCAATGAGCGCCCTTATGGGAATGGTCGAGAATACCTGGATAAACCGCGACCCCGACAAGCGCCGTTCTGTCTTCATGCAGAGCGTGGTAGAGTACAACAATATCACTGCTGTAAAGAATGCTGACAAGGAATTGGTGAATTCGATAGCGTCGGTGCGCTGGTTTATTGATGTGGGTGACGATGATTTCCTGTTCGACAACAACATGGAGTTCGTAGCGGCTATGCGTGAGAAGCGTATCCCATACCAGTTGCGCGTGCGCGACGGCGGTCACACATGGCCGTATTGGCAGGAGGCGCTGAGGATGGCATTGCCCTTCGTGTCCGAGGGCTTCGCGGGAAAATAGAGTAAAATCCCGCTATCCTTGGTCTTTTACAAAATTATATATAATTTTGCATAAATGGATATTGGGGTGCTCTGCCCCAAGGATAATGTAGAATGAATTTTTCTTGAGATATATGCCAAAGAAGAAAGTAACGATTGAGGAGGTGAAGGAAGATCTCCGTTATCTGCGCCTGTTGGCACGTGAATTCCCTACCGTGTCAAGCGTGACGACTGAAATCATCAACCTTGAGGCAATTTTGCACTTGCCGAAGCCTACCGAGCACTTCCTCGCCGACGTACACGGTGAGCACGAGGCGTTCCAGCATGTGTTGCGCAATGCCTCGGGAAACATCAAACGCAAGGTCAATGAGCTTTTCGGCGATACCATTTCGGATGAGGAGAAGAAGGATCTCTGTACCCTCATCTATTACCCCGAGGAGAAACTGAAACTATTGCGCCAGTCAAATATTGACCTCAACGAGTACTATGCGCGCTCGTTGGACCGCCTTATTGTGGTGTGCCGTGACGTGTCGTCAAAGTATACCCGCTCGAAGGTGCGCAAGAACCTCCCCGAGGAGTATGCATATATCATCGAGGAACTCATGCACGATGGCAGTGACTACCGTAACAGACAGGCCTATCTTGGGGTCATCGTCGACACCATCATAGGTACAGGCCGTGCCGGTCACTTCATTACGGCTCTCTGCTATCTCATACAAAGACTCATTATCGACCGTCTGCATATCCTTGGCGATATCTTTGACCGTGGTCCAGGTGCGCACCATATCATGGATGCCCTTTGCGAGTACCATCACCTGGATATCACCTGGGGTAACCACGATGTGCTGTGGATGGGTGCGGCGGCAGGTAACACCTGCTGTATCGCAAGCGTGTTGCGCCTCTCGTTGCGCGATGCCAATACCACAACCCTTGAGGACGGCTATTCAATCAATATGGTTCCGCTTGCTACATTTGCGATGGAGCAGTATGCCGATGACCCTTGTGAAATCTATCAGCCACGTGTCGACGAGGAGCGCACGAACTTCAACGAGAAGGATGTGCGCCTGATAGCCCAGATGCACAAGGCAATCTCTGTCATCGAGTTCAAGCTCTCGGGACAGATTGCAATGAAGCACCCCGAGTGGGGTATGATGGACCGTTGTCTTATGGAGTTCATCGACAAGGAGCGCGGTATCATCACCATCGACGGCAAGGAGTATGAACTCGGCGACAAACTGTGGCCTACACTTGACCCGGAACATCCTTATGACCTCACTCCCGAGGAGCAGGATGTGGTAGACCGTCTGCGTCACTCGTTCATGCGCAGTGAGCGCTTGCAGAACCACGTCAACTGCCTGCTCATGCGTGGCGGAATGTTCGTCATCTACAACTCGAACCTCATGTTCCACGCGGCAATTCCTATCAACGAGGACGGTACAATGCGTGAGGTTGTCTTTGACGGAGTGCCTGTGAAGGGTAAGGAACTGATGAAGAAGGTGGAGCGCATGGCGCGTACCGCATTCTACAATGATATCGATGAGGCTACACGCGAGAAGTATGCCGATTTCTTCTGGTACCTGTGGTGTGGTCCCGAGTCGCCACTATTCGGTAAGGCGAGAATGGCTACATTCGAGCGCTATCTGCTCAATGACAAGGAGGTTCAGAAAGAGCCTAAGGGATGGTACTACATACTGCGTGACAACCCCGATGTGTGCGATTACATCCTTGATGAGTTCGGCGTGAAAGGTAATCACCGCCATATCATCAACGGCCACGTTCCCGTGCGCGTGTTCAAGGGCGAGACCCCAATCAAGGCCAATGGCCGCCTTATGGTCATTGATGGTGGCTTCTCGAAGATATACCACAACCGTACAGGTATTGCCGGCTATACGCTGGTGTACCACAGCCGTGGATTCGAACTCGTGCAGCACACCCCGTTCACATCTACCGAGGAGGCTATCCTCAACGGAACCGACATTGACGGTACGATAAATATCGTCGAGATGGTGGGTGAGCGTGAGAAGGTGCGCGATACAGATATCGGTCGTGGCATTATGGTCAAGATTGCCGACCTTGAGCGTCTGCTCTATGCATACCGCAAGGGTGTGATTAAGGAGAGACCTTGATTTGAGGTGAAAACTGAAATGTGAAAGCTGGAAACCGCAGGGCTTTGATCCGACAATACGAGCGGCGTAAGGTTGTACGTAGCACGGATATGGTCATGTCTTGCGGGTCGCTAAGGCGAGTGTTGT
>JAFYWE010000226.1 GCA_017558165.1 Bacteroidaceae bacterium | reverse complement strand
TCGTTGTTTTTTATATTCAAAAATGTCTGTTTTCTTCTTTTTCCCGGTTACGTAGCCCGCTACGCGCCCTACAAAAAATAATAAAACACCCTATTTTTGCTCTATAAAAAACTTAACGATATAAATTTAAACAGCTTCTAAATTGTAGCGTGTGATGGGCTATGCTCAGTCAACCATCACTCCCTTGCTGCGGAACTCCGATAGCGAGTATCCTGTGTGGCGCTTGAAGTAGCGGTTGAGGTAGCTCTGGTCTGGGAAGCGGAACTCGCCTACAAGTTCCTGGAAACTCTTGTGGGTGTACATGAGTGCGACCTGTAGTTCAATTATGGTGTAGTGGTCAATTATCTCCTTTGCATTCTGTCCGCTTGTTCGCTGGCATATGGCGTTCAGGTGGCGTGTGGAGATCTTCAACGTGTCGGCATAGTACTGCACCGAGCGCTCCTCGCGGAACTTCTTTGTCAACAGTGTGCGGAACTCGTAGAAAATCTTGTCCTTGCTCTCGCTTATGTGTTCCTTTGCCTTGTTGTTCTTCTCCTTGTTTATGTGCTGTATGTACAGCAGCAGCGAGTTCACGGCAAGGATTACGTTCTGTCGGCAGAACTCTGTGCTCTCCTCCTTCTCGGCCTGGATATCCATGATGTCAACCTGGCGGAAAATGTTCGCAAGGAATTCGCGCTCGAGCTCGCTGTTGCCTCCCTGGTGCGGGTAGCATTCGATCTGGTGCATCTCCTCGGGGCTTATCGAACTGCGTGCCGCGAGCCAGGTCTGCTTTGAGAGTCCAAGCAGGCGAGCCGAGAAGTCGCTTGTGATGTCGAGCAACAGGATGCTCGATTCCATTGGGCAAATTATCAGCTGGCCCTGTGTGAAACGGTACTTGTGGCCGTCTATGGTAAAGAGGGCCTCGCCGCTCTGGCAAAAGAATATCGATGTGTGCTGCATCTGGTATGCATGTTGCACGAACTGTTGCAATGATGATTGCGTGGTGGCGAATCCTTGAAGAGGCAGTTTCTTCAGGTAGATATTGTTCATAGTCTTTTTCTATATGTGTTTGTGTATGTTGTGGCGCAAATTTAGTAAAAACAAACAATTGTACAAATAAAAAAGGACTAATTAGGCCTATTGTGGATAAATAATGGTGATTTTGTTCTTAGGGTTGTCTTGTTCTTGGGGCTTCCCTTGTAATTTATAATGGTAAAACGCTCCAACAAACAAAAATACGACCGGCGTTGTTGCGCCGGTCGTGTAACGTAACTGTTGTAGTTGCCTCCACAACATTCTGTCAATGCTTCCTGTATGTCATTCCATCGGGACCTCAGGGTTCATTACCGATAGTGGGAGTCCTTCCTGTGACAGGTAGAACATGTAAAGGACCACAGGCTCCTTGCCACGGTTCTCGCCATAGTGTATGGAGTCGACCATCTCAACCACGACATCTCCCTCGTGTATGGTCTTTGTCTGTCCGTCAAGCCCAATGATGGTGAGTTCGCCTTGTACCAATACGCCGTGGTTCATGCATACGTGATGATGCCATCCCAGTCTCTTGCCGGCAGGGATGACGTATTTCACAGCCACCAGTTCCGGTTGTCCTTGCGGGTAGTCAGGTAGTGTGGCGCCGTTCCAGCTCTTGTCGGTGCGCAATAACTCTGTGCTTACAGTTTCGCCTGCAGTAATGTCTGTGCCGTTATTGCATGACTGCATGATTCCCGCACTGCAGGTGATGGCTGCTATGAATGCCAATTCTTTGAATTTACTCATAAAGGTCAAACAGGTTTGCAATACGTATTACTGCTCTTTATGCAGTCTTACAGCTTCTTCTCCAGTGTAAGGACATTCTTGCCCTCTATGCGCTCATACTTGACCTCATTCATGATCTGGCGGATGAGGAATATACCCAGTCCACCGATAGGGCGTTCGTCGGCCGACAACGTGATGTCTGCCTCGGGTGCCATGGTAGGGTCAAACTCCTTGCCTGTATCTGTGAGTACCAGCATGATCGAGTCATTGTGCAGCTTGGCCGACAGGTATATCGATTCATGATCCTCCTTGGGGTATGCGTAGTTGATGATATTCACAACAGCTTCCTCAAGTACAAGGGTAAGGTTGAATACCACTTCGGGTGAAAGTGAGAATTCGTTTCCAATCTCTTCGACAAATTCATTGAGTCTGGCAATCTCTGAGATGTCGTTTGCAAGAATAATTGATTTTTCCATATTGTCAGCAATATTTAATACACATTATAGTAATGTCATCACTCTGGTCTGCTCCGTTTGCATGTAGCTTGACCTCGGCGAATGTCTTTTCAAGAATTTCGTTAGGCTCCAATGAACTGTTGGACCTTAACAATGATATAAGTCTCTCGTCGCCGAATTGTTCCATATTCCTGTTCTCGGCCTCGTTTACGCCATCGGTAAACATGTATATCATCATCTGTTTGTCGATAACGGTCTCCTGTCCCTGATATGGGAATCCGCTGAACAGTCCTAATGGCAGGTTCGGTATTACCTTTATCGGGGAAACCTTGCCTTCGTTGTCGATTATGAGCGGAGCGTTGTGTCCTGCATTGCAGTATTGGAGCTGTCCGGTCTTAAGGTCAAGTATTCCAAGGAATGCCGTGCAGAACATGTTCGAGTCGTTACCGTCGGCCAATGATTCATTGAGTGACGATATGATGTCTTCTGGCTTGTCAAAGTGCGAGGCCACCGACCTGAACAGGCGGCAGGTCACAGCCATTACCAATGACGCCGGTATTCCCTTGCCCGATACGTCTCCGATGATGAAATATAGCTTCTCATTCTCGATGAAGAAGTCATACAGGTCGCCTCCTACCTCCTTTGCGGGGACAAGCTTGGCTGCAAGGGCCACGTCGTCACGCTCGGGGAACGGTGGGAATATCTTGGGGATCATACCCATCTGTATGCTGTGGGCAATGCGCAGCTCGCTCTCAATCCTCTCCTTGTTGGCGGTGGTGGATTTGAGCTCCTCAATGTACTGCACCAATGAGTGCTGGAGATGCTCGAACGAATCGTGCAGTTCTTTCAGCTCGTCATTTGATCTTATTTTGGGTAGTTCTACCGCAAAGTCTCCGTTTGCAATCTTCTTTGCAACGTCCGAGAACTCCTCTATTGGCGCTACCACCTTACGTATTCCCTTATGGCTCATTGCAATCATCAGAATCAGTGACAGCACGCCCAATACAATAAGGGTATCCCTCATCTTCTTGACGCCTTTGTAGAGCTCGCTTACAGGGCAAACGATGGCAACGGACCAGCATGTAGTCTCCACCGGTGAGTAGAACACGAAGTATCTAGCACCGTTGTTCTTCCTGAGTACCTCTCCGGCCCTGCAGTTGACCATGTCGTCCTGCAGCTTCTTCAATGACTCCTCATTGTCGCCGTATGTAGATGAGAATATAGTCTCGTTGAGGATGAGGTCGCGGTTGGGGTTTACAATGTACGACGAGTTCCTGCTCACCATCAGGTTGTACGAGGTGTCGAATGCCTTTATCTTGCCCACCAGGTCCGTAAGCCATTCAAGGGAGAGGTCTGCGGTAATCATCGCGTACATCTTGCCGTCGCTGTCATACAATGGCTTTGAGTAGGTGGTCATTATCATGTCGCCACCGCCGTCATCATAGTATGGCTCGCTCCAATATGGCCTGTCCAGCAGTTTAGGAATCTGGTACCAGTCCATGTAGTGGTAGTCGTAGGTCTCGCTTCCCAGCTGCTTTGACTTTATCTCTCCATTCTCATCCCTGTAAGAGTATGGCGCGAAGAAATGGCCTTCGGAGCCGAAATAGCCCGGCTCGAACGCGATGGACGAGCCGTAGATGAACTCGTTGTTCTTGAGCAGCCTTTCTGTTATGTCATACATGAAATCGGGAGAGTCCAGCCTGTGGGGTACAATCCATGCTGTGTTCTCTATCGCCACTTCCACCGACTCGAGCACGGCGTCAATCTGGTGAATGGCGTTCGACAGTTCGCTGTGTGCCTTGTGCGTAGCCTCTTCCCTTACCTTGTTCGCGGCCATTCTCAGGAAAACCGTGAATGTCAGCGTAAAGATTATGGCCGATACAATAAGCACTCTGGCTGTGAGGCGCCCCGAAATAGAGCCTCTTAGCTTCTTCCTGTTCTTCTTCATATATTATTCCCCTATAAATCCTTTATACTCAACGGGCTTCGAGATGTAGCCGTACTGGATGAGCAACTCGTTGAGCCTGTTGAAATCCTCAATGTTCAATTTGTATGACGGAGCATTGCCCTTCACGTCCTCCTGTACTTCGAGAATGGTGTTGAGCATCCATTTCTGGTTGTAGATGTTGGTAGGGACGTTCTCCTCCTTCACATATTTCATGACAATGCCAAGAGCCTCCTCGCGGTTATTCCTTACCCACTCCCAGCCCTTGCGCGATGCCTCGGCAAACTTGCGGCACTGTTCGGGATGTTTCTTGTAGAACTCCTCGCTTACGTACAGGCCGTCCTCGGGGTAGTCGAAGCCAATCTCAGAGAACCTGAGGATGCTTCCCGGTGTGATGCCTGACATTGAGAACAGTATCTCCTCGTTGTAGCTTTTGCCAATGGTGGCATCAATGGCGCCCGAAATGTAAAGGTTCAGGGGGGTGATGAACTTGATCCATTCGATACCCAGTCCTTCTTTCTCATCAATAATATGTGGTATCTCGCTGAAACCCACTTTCCATGTGCCTACCCTGCGTCCGGCAAGGTCGGCCATCTTGTTGATATCCTTGATGTGCGAGATAAGTACCAGGGTAGAGTGTTGCGTGGTCTGCAGTATGTTCACAAGCCTTACGCCCTGCTTTGTTGCTGTCATTGCCTGTATGAGCTCACTGGTGATTATGTCCGATGTCCCGTCCAGGAGCATGTTCATTGAGCTGTACGATGTGGTAGGGTGTACGATGCTGACGTCCAGTCCGGCCTCATCATAATAGCCGTTCTCAAGAGCAGCGTAGTATCCCGCGAACTGGCTCTGTGGAGTCCATTGGGGTGTAAATGTTATCTTCTGTGCCGCTCCCTGGAAAAAGGGGACTAGTATAAAGCACAGCAGTGTCAGGTATTTCTTCATATTATTCAAGGTTGTGTTTTTGAGTGTTGCAAGAGACGGGACGTTATTCCAGGAATCTCATGCGCAGGGTATCCATCATCGCAGGAGTCACCCCAATGCATTCGGTGAGATAGTTCTCCTGTGAACCGTATCTTGCATCTATCTTGTCCAATGTCTTTTCAAAGATGTCAGGGTTGGCGCTGATAAGTGTGTTTATGGCGTTTTTCTGTGCGTCGCTCCTTGTCTCTATGCGCGATACGTGTGGGTCGTAATAGCTCTTCGATAAGGTGAAGTCGGCCATGATAAGCTCTCGGTCGGCGCCCAAGGCTGCCAACAGCATTGCCGATGCGCATCCTGCGCGGTCCTTGCCCTGGGTACAATGCCACAGCACGGCGCCGTCTTCGGGTTGCAGGGTCATGAGGTCCGCGAAGAACCTGCGGTATACATCATGCGACGCCTCGTCAAGGAACACCATGTCATACAGGTTCGTGCACATGGCCTGGACGCCCGGGTGCGCGGCATTCTCGAGCAGCAGCCTGATGAGGTCCTCGTCCTTCTCGAACTTGGTATCCTTCAAATTACCTCCCTTGTCAAATGATAATGACAGTGATCGGTAGGTTGCCTTTCCGGGAATTATGTCTGGGGCTGATAACGCCTCCTCCATGCCACGGAAGTCATAGATGCGTTGCAGTCTGAATTTCTCGGCAAGCAGCATTGAGTCCTCTGCTGACAATGCCGATAGTCTGGCACAGCGTAGCAACAGGCCATCCTTTATCCTTTTGTCGCCAATGTGGTAACCACCCAGTTGCCTGGCATTGTGTACACTGGTGAGTCCAATCAGCTGTTCTTCCAGCTTGAGCTCACGGTCATTTGTTCTTGTGCTGCAGGAAACGGACATAAGTGCTATGAATAAAAAGATGTTAATGGTACGGATCATGCTTGCAGGATATTGTCAACCACGCTTGTCAGGCTTTTGACAGCGCCGACGATGTCGTGTATGTTCGGGAAGAATACCTTGCGGGCCATCTCTATGATGGCGGTGCGGTATTTCTCTGTACTGCTTGAGTTGAATCCTATTGCAAATACGGTGCGTATAAGGCGCAGGGCGTCCAGCATCGAGCTGTACTTCTGTATCATCTCCGGGTCCTCGGTCTTGAAGTATCTTCTTATGAAACAGCCCTTCAACAGTGCTACCGTAGCATTGTCCATGCCGGTCATCTGCAGGATCAGTTCGTCGGTTCTCATGCCATTGAGGATGACTGCTATGGAGATGAGGTCATAGATGGGATGGCCTACGCTCATCTGCTCCATGTCAATCCATAGCATCTCGCCGTTCTGTATCATCAGGTTCTTTGGGTGAGCGTCACAGTGTACGAGCCTGTTCCCTTCGGGCAGGGCCTCAAGAATCATGTCCAGCATCTTGCCCTCTTCTTCGGTAAGGTGTCTTATGGCACCTTCGGCCTGCTTACGGTAGTAATCCTTCGCATTGCCGAAGACGGGGTTGTCGGTGCGGGTAGAGTGGAGCAGGTTCAGCTGCCCGACGTACTTCCCGGTAAGCTCCTCCATGCGGTCGGGCTCGTTCTGCATGGTCTCGCCCAGAGTGCGGCTCTTGATGGTCTCGTATACCACGCCACGCTTTCCGTCGCCGCAGTCGACCATGTCGAATGATATTGCTGTGGGAATACCCAAGAGAAAAGCCTCCTTGGCCTTTGTGAGCTCCTTGTCAAGTCCCTCGTATGTCTCGGGGTCGTAGTTTACCTTCACTATTTCATCCTCGCTCACGCGGTATACGGCGCCGTTGCCGCCGAATCCTATCCTTTCACACTCCTCAAGGTTTATCTTGCGCAGTGCTTTCCTTATATTTATGATTCTTGAGAATCCGGTCATCTCAAACACATCGTATACGCTTGGAGAGACGTTCTCTATCCTGAACTCTTTCTCGCTCTTGGCCAGTTTGAGTATCGTGCGCAGGCCGCTTGATGCTATGTATTCAAGCTTGCCGGCATCAATGACCATACTGCCGTGCGGGTTGTTCCTGCATACCTCGGTAAACTCGGCATCGAACCTGATAGATGATTCCGTGTCGAGCCTGCCGTCCAAGGATACGTGAAGACACCCGTTGTCAAGTCTGTAGTGATAATCCATTGTATAGTTTTCCTGTTGTCAAATAAGTGGTCCATCTTGCTGATAAGGAGCAGGGCTCTTTATCATTCAATGGTGAGGATGCGTGAGAATCCGGTCATGTCGAACACCGAATGAACCTCCTTGTTGATGTTGCGGATGATGAAACGTCCGCCCTTGGCTGTGACGTTCTTGTGTGCGGTCAGTACTACGCGGAGTCCAGCACTGCTTATGTATTCCATCTCACGGCAATCAAGGACCAGCTCCAGGCCCTGTGTGGCGAAATGAGGAGCAAGGGTCTTCTCGAATTCAGCAGATGTCACGGTGTCGAGACGGCCGCAAACGCTAACTGTTACTGTATTATCGGTCTGTGTAATTTCTGTTTTCATGTCTGATGTGTTTTTGTTATATTGAGTTCTGCTTGATTGTCAGTCGTATGACAGTCTCGCCAATTTCGTTCGCTTCCTCTTCAATGCTCTCGCAAAGACCTTCAAGGATTGTATAGCTGAGCTCCTCCTTCATGCTCTCGTCCGCAAGGTAAGGCATTTCACTCTTTGGAAGGGTGGCCTCTATCTTCAGTCCCTTGTCAAGCTTGGTGATGATGACTCCTACGCCCTTGTCAAGCGGGATTATGTTCAGCAACTCCTCAACGGCAAGCTGCAGTGAGTATGTCTCGGAGTGCGACAACCTGTATCTCAGGCAGAATACCTCTATTCTCGCATTCAGCTCGGGGTGGTCGTATCTCTCCGACGGGATGTTGTATACAAGGTTGACGCTGTGGTTGATGAAGGTCCTTGTCTCCCTGTGCTGCGGGTTGTTGATGATCTCGGCCGGTGTGCCTTGCTCTATAATCCTGCCGTTCTCCATGAACACAATCCTGTCGCTTATCGCTCTTGCAAGGTCAATGCTGTGTGTCACAAGGACAATTGTCATGTCTTGGTTCTTGAGGTCGGACAGGACCTTGAATACCTCGCTGGTCGATGCCGGGTCAAGTGATGACGTAGGCTCGTCGAGCAACAGAATCCTGGGCTTCATCATCAGGCTTCTTGCTATGGCCGCACGCTGGCGCTGACCGCTGGAAAGGGATTCGGGGTAGGCGTCCCTTACAGACCATATACCCACCCTCTCAAGAATCTCCATGGCCTCTTCCTCGGCAAGCTTTGGTGACAGTCCCAGAACCTTTACTGGTGCAAGTGTGAGATTCTGCATCACAGTCAAGTGCGGGAACAGGTTCCCGCTGCTGAAGACCATGCCTATCGTTCCCTCGCCCTTTGCGTTGGCAAGCCCGGTTGTTATGGTGCCCGATCCGTACGGTTCAAGTCCTGCTATGCAGTTGAGCAGGGTCGATTTTCCCGATCCCGAATATCCTATAATGGAGACCGTCTCATTCCTTTTTACGCTCAACGATACATCATCGAGTACCGGTGTGGCTCCATATGACTTCTTTATATGGCTTATATTAATCATTCTTGAATGCTTTATTACATATTACCGACAGGGTTTCTACTATAATGTGGGAGAGGACGAGGAAAATGATTGATACCAGCAGCAGCGGGATGAGAATCTCGTATGTCTGGTTCCTTATCACCTCGGTAACCTTTACAAGGTCAAGCTCCGATATGTATCCCACATAACTGGTTGCCCTGAGCAATCGCTTGGCCTCTGATCCCAGGAAACCCTGCATTGGCTTGATGGCCTGCGGCAGTATCACGTACCGGTACTTTTTCCAACCGTTGAGTCCCAGCATCTGTGCGGCAAAGTGCTGTGTCTTGTCAATCTGTCCCAGATACACCTTGAATATCTTCATCAATGAGCTCGATGTGTATACTCCCAAGGCAATGGAACATACCAATGTAGCGCTTATGTTGGCCGATGCGAATACAAAATAGTAGAAAAAGAATATCAATACAATTGACGGTACGTCGTGTATGGTCTTTATGAAATATGAGAGCGGCTTTGATATGTACTTTATATACTTGTGCCCGTTCATCCACATCAGCAGTATGGCCAATATGAAGGCCTGGATTATTGCAAGCAGGAATATCGATACGGTCGTGCTGAATCCTTGCAGGATGAGTCTCCAGTATCCATGTGATACAAGACTGTTGTCAAGACGGTCTATCAGGCGGCTGAATGCATTCCCGTCGTGCGCGGCCTCCTCTTGCACTGCAAGAATGCTCTTGTGTGCAATGAGCAGGGTAGAGTCGGTCTCGCCATATGGCAAGGCTGCATAGTCGGTCCTCTTCTTGAGGATGGACAGTCCCTTCTGCTTCTCTACGATACCCGCATCACATTTTCCGGTGGACAATGTAAGCAGGAATTCCGATGATGACTTCAGGTGCTTGGCGTGTGAATCCGGCAACTGTTTCTTGAAGTCCTTGTCACTGACAGCCTTTTCAAGGACGGCCACATGAGAGCCCTCCAGGTCGGCTATGGAGTGTAGCTTGGTGTCAGGGTTGCCGCAAGATGCAATCACCAGCGCCAGCAACGCGAATGCAATGTTCTTTAAGTATTTGTATATGTTCATTTTCTAAAAATGGAAATATTCTGCGAATTTAATGAAAATAGCACGTTTTTCCAAAAAATAATTTAAAAAGGGATTTTTAAGGCTCAGTAGAAAAAAGGTGTGGGTCAAAATTGGATTTAGGCAGTAGATTTTCCCCTTAATCAGTTGTCTTACATTCTTATTGCAGTCTTTCTC
>JAFYWE010000225.1 GCA_017558165.1 Bacteroidaceae bacterium | reverse complement strand
GTTGTAGAAATTGTGGTCACAAGTGGCTCAATTAAGAGAAATCTATTGCATTATGGTGAACGACAAAAGCCAACCTATCCCATCGTAGATAAGTTGGCTTATTTTCATGACAACACTCTAGGATGTTGTGGATTCCAAACCTTTGAATTTTATGTGTTCGGCGAGCTGTAAAATACCACGATATACGGTAAGTCGGAACGCTTAAAAAAGATATAATGAAGTGGTAAAAACGTCCTTTTTATCGTTTGTTTTATGGCCAAAGAACATTACCTTTGTAATGCAGAAATCACTGCGAGAGATATTTAACAGTACGAATTGAAGCATTGAGTTACACACGACGTGTAAACCAATATGTAAACCAAGCGAAAAACTACAACTCAAGCAAGCTGTTATTACTTGAGTTAAATACAAGATTTACAACAAGATAAAAGAGATAAAGAGGTAGCTCGAATGGTAGATTCGGTGGTGACTTAAAATCCTTTGGCCTTAACAGCCGTGCGGGTTCAAGTCCCGCTTCGAGTACCATAACAAGCACTAATTACTGGTTACACAAGTAGTTAGTGCTTGTTGTTTTATACTACTGTCCGCAGATTGTCCGCTCAACCTAATTTTTAACGTGAGTTCGATATAAACTCATCAAACCGTGAACTTGTCATTTTTCGGGCAAGCCCTCAACAACACGTCCGACAGAGCGTAGCGACGAGGAATCTCAAAATATTGTGAGAAAAGAGATCTCTCACATACGTTGACTTTGGCCCCTTCGGGCGTCGACCGTTGGTTCGAGATGACAAAAAGCAATGAATATCAGTACGATTTCTTATATAGAACTCACGTTAATTTTTAAAGCCATCGTTCCTTATCCAAAAGGCGCATCAAACATAACACATTTTAACACATGGGGTGCTTTTACAGCCGTTTGGTTTCATTTTTTATGAAAAAATGATAAAAAAGCGACATTTTAATAGCGAAGTTGAACAAGTGAGCATTTTTTGAATTATATTCGCGATTGCAAAAAGTGGAATTTAAAACCACACTGCACACAGGTACAGGATTTGATTGATACATTATAATAAAGAAGTCATTAACTAAACCTTAGATTATGAAAAAATTTACGCTATTCTTTTTCTCTCTGTTCCTTATGTTGGGAACAGCGATAGCACAGGACGAGGCGTTGGCGCTGGTGTATGCCGAGCCATCGAACGGCAAGTCGCTTTTCAGCGTGTACAACATCCGTCTTGAGTTCAACAAGCATGTAAGCGCAACCATCCCCGAGGGCGGCATCGATGTAAAGAACAACACTACAGGTGAGGTGTACAAGCTCACACGTGTTGACGACAACGAGTGGCTCGAGAAGACAACCGTGGTTCTCCTGTTCGAGCAGAAGAGCGTTGCGGGCAAGGACGGTAAGGAGGAGATGGTTGACCAGTTCATCGAGGCTCCGGGCGACTACAGCTATACAATCCCTGCCGGTTGCATAAAGAGCGTTGACGGCGAGGACTTTGCAGAGTACACATCTACATTCAAGATTGCCACTGCAATGGAGATTGAGGGCGTGTCACCAGACGAGGCCACAACCAAGCTCGACAAGATTGAGTTCACATTCGCCAAGGCCATTGCCAAGGTAGAGTTCCCTTCAAGCGGCCTGCAAGTACTCGACAACTACTGGATGCCTGCGGCAACAATCAAGAACGAGGTAACATTCAGCGATGACAAGAAGACAGTTACCCTTGAGCTTGCCGAGCCTATCACAACTCCAGGACGTTACAACCTCGACATCTATCAGGGTGTATTCGTGAGCGTTGACGGCGAGATCAACCAGTACAACTCATACTCATTCGAGGTTATTGACCCTAATCCTTCATTCGCTACAAACTACAACGACGGCGACAAGGTAAAGGAGATAGGTGACCTTGAGATCACATTCCAGAATGTAAACAATGTTGCACTTGTAGCAGGTGCAGACCCTGTAATGGCATATTTGCCAGGTGGTGGCGAGGCCGAGGGTACAGCAACACTCGCAGGCAACAAGATTACAGTGAAGTTCAGCCAGAAGTTCACTGAGGAGGGCGACTATCTCTTCTACATCCCTGCCGGCACATTCACAATGGACGGCGTGGCGAACGAGGCACGCGAGATTAACGTGACACTCTACTCATTCTCAATCGTTCCATTGGAGATTGTAAGCATTACACCGGTAGCGGGCTATGTTGAGCAGCTCGACAAGATTGTAATCGAGTTCAACCAGAACGTCACTCCATCTTACGACGAGGACTGGCAGATGATTTCATACGAGGTGAAGCTGAAGAGCGGCGACCAGGTATACACAATGACATACTGCCCAAGCAGCTACAACATCAGCAACAAGCTCGAGTACCTTGTAAACGCCGAGTGGACAGGATATGAGTATGCATCGACACCTATCACAGCCGAGGGTACATATACATTGAACCTTGCAGATATCGTTGTTGACCACGCCGGTGAGGATTACATCGACGAGTGGGGTTATCCTAACACAAAGTGGCACTCAAAGAACAAGGCTTGCCAGGGCAATGTAGAGTGGACAGTTACAGCAGGCGGTGTTGCACCGGCTCCTGGTGGCATCGACACATCAAAGGCTTACCGCATCAAGGAGGTTACAAGCGGCAACTACCTGCACGTGGGCGAGTACAATACCGACAACGCGACAGGCCCTGTAGGCTCTGTAATCATCAGCGAGTATGCCGAGAGCAACGACCAGATCTTCAACTTCGAGGAGGCTGCCGACGGCGACTACTACGTAAAGTCATTGAACGGTCACTATATCGTATGCCGCAGCTGGAACGTTGACGCTTGCGACGACGGCCAGAAGACACCACTCGGCTTCGAGTTCACCGACGACAACCAGTTCCGCATCATCAACACAAGAGGCTACTTCAAGGTTGAGAGCGTGAGCGGCGTTGTATATCCGTTCTGCGACGCGGCTATTGACCTGGCTGCAACATGGGTTCTTGAGGAGGCTGTTGCATCGGGCATCAAGGACATCAACACAGTTGAGGGTACAAGCGCAATCTACGACCTCACAGGCCGCAAGATTGAGAAGATTACCAGCGCCGGCATCTACATCGTAGGTGGCAAGAAGGTATTGGTAAAGTAACAGACAACCATACTTAAACTGAATAGTGCGTTGCTCCTGCCTTGTCAAGACAAGGCAGGAGCAATTTTTTTGTATGGGAGTGCAGACAGGTGCAGGATGATAATCTCCTCCGTCACTTCGTGACACCTCCTCTTGGGCAAGAGGAGGACTCAAGCCTTTTTATTAAGAAGCTGTTTAAATTTCTTCCGAAAATATTATTTAACGTAAGTTCGATATAAACTCATCAAACCGTGAATTTGTCATTCCGACAGAGCGTAGCGACGAGGAATCTCAAAATATTGTGAGAAAAGAGATCTCTCACATACGTTCGAGATGACAAAAAGCAATAAATATCAGTACGATTTCTTATATCGAACTCACGTTATTTACATTGTCCTCAAGAAGTGCTTGTCTTTTTATTTTGTTACGTCGGATATTACTATCCGACGTCAACGAGTATCAGGGTCTGTGACCCGAGATAACATAGGGATTACAAATCCCTACCCCACAAATATCCGATTGAACAGAGCAACTATGAGCAAACAATAAAACAGCACACCACTAAACACAAGAATCCCTCTCCTGGGCTGTAAAAGCACGGGAGAGGGATATATATACCAATTATCTGATTACTTCTCCTGATCGAGGTAATAAAGGTCTCCTGAGAGTATCTGCTCAACTCGCATAACCACCTCGTCAATGTCCATATCGAGCGACACTGCGCGTCCCTCGGGCTCAACAAGCACAATTCTTGGGGTCTTCTCAACACCGAAGAGCTTCACTACCGGAGAAGCGGCTCCTGCAGCGTCGCAGGCGTGCAACCAACCCTCGCGGTTGATGCCGTTGCTCTCAATTGCAGTGTTCCACGCAGCTGCATCTGTATCAAGCGAGAAGCTGAGGATAACGAACTGGCCGTCGGTCTCCTTGAGCATGTCGTGCAGGTACTGCAGCTCGGCAAACATATCGGCCGATTTCTCACAACCGCTTGCCCAGAAATTAAGCACCACATATTTGCCACGGAAGTCGGAGAGTTTCTTTACCTCACCACCCTGCATAGGCAACACAACGTCGGGCACCTCGTTACCCACCTTCAGGTTGTTCGCCAGCACCTTGTTACGCAGTGACAGGTAGTAAGGATGGTTCTGCAACGTGTGCGCAATGGTATTCATCATCTGCTCGGCGTATGCAGGAGTGAGCATAGGCAACAGCGTGTGCTCAATCATGAGCGGAGCAACGGGTGAATCGTTGTTGTCAATAAGCATCCTTATGAGTTCAGCCTTTATCTTCAGAATTTCGTGGTCGGGAACATCAGGCAATTCAAGGACAGCCTTCTCTGCATCGAGGGTAAGAGCAAACTCAAGATACAGGTCATTTGCAGGTGTACCATAAGCAATGCCCCTAACTCCCTGTTTGTGGTAGACCAGCACCTCTCCCGGCTCCACAAAGACCTCAACGTCCTTACCCTCGCCAAAACCCTTGATTGTGTACATGAGCACAGGCTCATCCTTGGCAAGTTCATACTTGAAGGTGTACTTGTCCTTCTTCACCTTGGCGGTTGCCACCTGAATCTCACGGCCGTACTCATCGGTGCGTGTCAGGGTGACACTCTTCACCTTCTTGCCGTCACAAAGATATCCTTTGTCTATTGTACCATCAATCACACAGGTACCCTGCGCACTTACAGCAATGCAGGCTGCAAATGCCACTATTGTTGATAAAATTCTTCTTAGCATAGTCCTATTTTTTTAACGTATCCGTTTACACCAGAAAAGATAATTGTCATAGCGACCGTATGGGAGATATCTCGTATGTTGCTTTAGAGATCCATTGACAAACACAAACCAATCGCGACCCGCACGGCACTAACCTTGTCAGTGCTACGTGCGACCTATCGCTGTTTGTGTTGTCGAACTGAACTTTCGTCGCTACGCTCTG
>JAFYWE010000224.1 GCA_017558165.1 Bacteroidaceae bacterium | reverse complement strand
CGCATAAACAGCGAGACTCTGTCGGCACTCGAGAAATGGGCTGCCGACGAGTTTCGCAGTGTCAACGGGCAGCTTGAGTTCATAATAACCGATGCGTTGCGCAAGGCCGGTCGGTTACCGAAGAACAAAATGGGTGAAGAATGAAAATATGGTAGCTTATGGAGATGTATATCATTTCACTGGTTTTTGCCACAATGGCATTTGTGGTGCTGTTGGGTAAAGGTGATTTCCTTATCTCGGGGTACAATACCGCGTCAAAGGAAGAGAAGGCCAAGTATGATATCGGACGCCTCAGGCTGTTGGTGTTCGTGATGGTAATGATAGTCAGTATCGGAATCTCATTAAGTGCCCTGCTTGAATGGGACGAGGTAGAGATGAGTGTCTTTGCCGGCGTGATAGTGGTGCTGTCCGTAATATCCACTGTGCTTGCTAACTGCTGGGCCAAAAAGAGATGAAGCCTATGAAACGTATTGTTCTGTTGATTGTACTCATAGTTGCCTTGCAGGGCACTAATGCCCAGGGCCGTAAGGCTGTGGAAACCTCTACCGATGTGGCCATGTTCGCTCCTGCCGCGGTGGGTGCCGGTGTCGCTTTGCTCAAGGGCGACAGCAAGGGACTGCTGCAGCTTGGTGAGTCCTTGGTGGCCTCGGTGGCAGTAAGCTACGCCCTCAAATATACAGTGAAGAAAGAGCGTCCCGATGGCAGTGATGCCCACTCTTTCCCCTCCAACCACACAGGCTTCTCCTTTGCAGGTGCTACGTTCCTGCAAAAGCGCTATGGTTGGAAATGGGGCCTTCCAGCCTTTCTCGTCAGCGGATATGTGGCGTGGGGTAGGGTCTATGCCAAACGGCACGATGTCTGGGATGTGCTTGCCGGTGCTGCGATAGGTGTCGGCAGCGGATTACTATTCACGACCCCATTTGCCAAGGAGCACGATGTGGTGGTGTCACCGGCGTTGGGCACTGATGGTGGCTATGGTGTGTATCTGTCGTTCAAGTTTTAACATTATGAAACTTTATTATCATGGTTCCCCTTTTGTTTGAATCGTTTTTTTGTTACCTTTGCGCATAGAGGCTGTCTGTCTCTGTTTTTTTAAGTAAATAAAGATACAATTATGATAAAGCAGGAATGGAAGGATAAAGGGTATATCAATGAACCTGTACCCGAGGGTGTGGATCTCAAGGCCGAGATTCGCCGTTTGTGTGAGGAGAAGAACGCCGTTGTGCTTGCGCACTATTATACCGATGGTGCTGTGCAGGACGTGGCCGATTTCGTCGGTGACAGCCTTGCGCTTGCACAGATTGCCGAGAAGACGACAGCCGATATCCTGGTGATGTGTGGCGTACACTTCATGGCCGAGACAAACAAGATTCTCTCTCCCGACAAGCTTGTTCTCATTCCCGACCTTAATGCGGGTTGTTCGCTTGCCGAGAGCTGTCCTGCCGAGGAACTCGCAAAGTTCAAGGCCGAGCATCCTGGTTACAAGGTTGTTGCCTATGTGAACACCTCTGCGGCCGTAAAGGCTCTCACCGACATTGTGGTGACCTCTACCAATGCACGTGCAGTGGTGGATAGTTTCCCTAAGGACGAGAAGATTATCTTTGCACCCGACAAGAACCTCGGTGGTTATCTCAATGCCGTTACCCACAGGAATATGCTTCTTTGGAACGGTGGATGCCACGTGCACGAGCAGTTCTCTATTGAGAAGATTGTAGAGCTCAGGAGTACTCACCCCGATGCAAAGGTGCTTGCTCACCCTGAGTGCAAGAGCGGCGTGCTGGCGCTTGCCGACTTCATCGGTTCTACAGCTGCAATCCTGTCGTATGCCGAGAAGAGCGATGCCAAGGAGTTTATCGTGGCTACCGAGAGCGGTATCCTGCACGAGATGCAGAAGCGTTGCCCTGAGAAGACTTTCATACCGGTGCCACCGATGACGGGTCCATGTGCATGCAACGAGTGTGCATACATGCGTCTGAACACTCTTGAGAAGCTTTATAACACCCTCAAGTATGAGTGGCCTACTGTAGAGCTTGACGAGGCTTTGCGTGAGGATGCCAAGAAGCCTATCGTGAGGATGCTTGAACTGTCAAAGTGATTCCCTTTTTATAATGATAAAATTGACGAGTGCTTGTATGAGTACTCGTCAATTTGTTCTTGTTGGGCTGGTTATGGGTATAGGTGAAAACTGAAAGCCGTAGGCTTCGATAACGTCAACAGCAAATGGTCGCAGGCTGCGTGGCATGGTCACGCCAATCGGATTTGCAATCCGATTGATTTGAATGTCAGGGTCTGTGACCCGAGACGATTATAATGGGTTGTAACCCCCTGCCTCAGTACCCCTTGGATTGCAAATCCAAGGGGACATGATGTGTCACCATATAACAACACCGACGGACTGGCATTACCAATCCGTCGGCTGTATAATATAAAAGACTTTTACTTGTTGAATCTCTCGCGCAGGGTCTTGATCATGTCCTGTGTCATTGAGTCGAGGTCGTACGATGGTTTCCAGTCCCACTCGTTGCGTGCGCATGAGTCGTCCATCTTGTTTGGCCAAGAGTCGGCAATGGCCTGGCGAACGGGGTCAAACTCATAGTGCATCTTGAAGTCGGGGATGTACTTCTGGATAGATGCCTTAATGATCTCTGGGTCAAAACTCATTGACGCAACGTTGAATGCATTGCGGTGGATAAGGCGTGACGGGTCGGCGTTCATGATGTCGACAGCTGCCTTCAATGCATCGGGCATGTACATCATGTCCATGAATGTACCGGCCTGGATTGGGCAGGCGAAATCCTCGCCCTTGACAGCTGCGTAGTAGATTTCCACTGCGTAGTCTGTTGTTCCGCCACCGGGGAGTGTCACGTTTGAGATAAGTCCTGGGAAACGTACGGCGCGTGTGTCAACACCATATTTTGTGAAATAGTAGTCGCTTAGTAACTCGGTAGCCACTTTTGTCACGCCGTACATGGTGCGTGGGCGCTGGATGGTGTCCTGTGGGGTATCGTCGGCTGGGGTGTTGGGGCCGAACGAGCCAATTGAGCTTGGGGTGAAGACGGCGCACTTCTTCTCACGTGCAATCTCCAGGATGTTGATGAGACCGTTCATCTGGATATCCCATGCAAGCAAGGGCTTTGACTCGGCAACGGCCGATAGCAATGCCGCAAGGTTGTATATGGTGTCAATCTTGTATTTCTCGACAATGTCGGCAAGCTGCTGGGCGTTCTTTACGTTTGCCTCGGCAGCAGGGCCACTCTCAAGCAGGATCCCTTTGGGCTCGGCACCCGGTATGTAGCCGGCAACGATGTTGCCATCAGGAATCATATTACGCAATTTCATCGTGAGCTCCGAGCCTATCTGGCCGGTAGAGCCAATTACCAATACGTTTTTCATAATGTCATATATCTGAAAAATTATTCAACCATTGATTCTGTTATCACTCCTCAAAGTTACGTTTATTTTTGTAATACTCCTCTTATGCCTCCTCTTTTTTGAGTTAATTTATATATTTTTTTTGAAACATATGTTGTGTTTCTTTTGATAAAAGGGTACATTTGCGCAAAGGATGAATATGAATTTATAAAATATATACTACTATGTACGGAAAATTCCAGAACTATTTGCAGAACGAGCTGGCTGCTATTGATGAGGCCGGTCTGTACAAGAGAGAACGTAATATCGCATCGCAGCAGTTTGCCGAGATTACCCTTGAGGATGGCTCAAAGGCACTGAATTTCTGCGCCAACAACTATCTTGGCCTTTCAAACAACCCACGCCTGATGAAGGCGGCGCAGGAGGCTATGGAGGCACGCGGCTTCGGTATGTCATCGGTACGCTTCATCTGCGGTACACAGGATTACCACAAGGTACTTGAGAAGGCCATTGCCGACTATTTCAAGACCGAGGATACAATCCTCTATGCGGCTTGCTTCGATGCCAACGGTGGTCTGTTCGAGCCTCTCTTCACAGCCGAGGATGCCATCATCTCCGATTCCTTGAACCACGCTTCAATCATTGACGGTGTGCGTCTTTGCAAGGCACAGCGTTACCGCTATGCCAATGCCGACATGGCCGAGCTGGAGCGTTGTCTGCAGGAGGCTCAGGCACAGCGCTTCCGCATTATCGTTACCGATGGTGTCTTCTCTATGGACGGTAACGTGGCTCCAATGGACAAGATCTGTGACCTTGCCGAGAAGTACGATGCTCTCGTTATGGTTGATGAGTCACACTCTGCGGGTGTGGTAGGTGCTACAGGTCATGGTGTTGCCGAGCAGTTTGATTGCTATGGCCGTGTGGATATCTTTACCGGTACACTCGGTAAGGCTTTCGGTGGTGCCGTAGGTGGCTTCACTACCGGACGCAAGGAGATTATCGACATGTTGCGCCAGCGCTCACGTCCTTATCTCTTCTCTAACTCATTGCCACCTTCAGTAGTGGGTGCATCAATCGAGGTGTTCAAGATGCTTGCCGAGAGTGACGAGCTGCATACCAAGCTGCAGAACAACGTGAACTATTTCCGCGACAAGATGTTGGCAGCAGGCTTCGACATCAAGCCTACACAGTCGGCTATCTGTGCTGTGATGCTCTACGATGCTCCGCTCTCTCAGGTGTTCGCACAGAAGATGGCTCAGGAGGGTATCTTCGTGACAGGTTTCTACTATCCTGTTGTTCCAAAGGGTCAGGCGCGTATACGTGTACAGCTCTCTGCTGCTCACGAGCAGGAGCACCTTGACAAGGCTATCGCCGCGTTCATCAAGGTTGGTAAGGAACTTGGAGTGATTAAATAACCTATAAGACTATACAGTATGAAAAAGATATTATTTGTCGCTTTGATGGCGTGCGCTTTCCTTGTAACATCATGTTCTTCTAATGTCGACAAGCTTCTTGATGTGAAGAAGGAGTTGAGAGAGGCTATCGAGAACCGTGATCTGGATAAGATTGCCGAACTTGAGAAGAAGGCTGCAGGAATCATCGAAAACATGACTTCAGAGGAGAGAGCAGAAGCTACAAGAAGAATATTGGAGTAAACAGTCTCTGTCATTATAACCATTGCCCCAGGATGCAATGCATCCTGGGGCAATGGTGTTTTTTGTTGGGCAGACACACCGGTCTGCCCCTACTGTGCCGGTACTTTTACTCCTCCGTCACAGCGCTTCGCTTGTGCCATCTCCTCTATGAACAGAGGAGGACCTAAGT
>JAFYWE010000223.1 GCA_017558165.1 Bacteroidaceae bacterium | reverse complement strand
TGTTTTATTATTTTTTGTAGGGCGCGTAGCGGGCTACGTAACCGGGAAAAAGAAGAAAACAGACATTTTTGAATATAAAAAACAACGAAACAGCGACTTATAGTATAAGAAAAACTTTTTTTAGAAATTTAAACAGCTTCTAAACAAAACAGTCAGCTATGAGTGATTTCTTACAGCTTTCAAAGGATGCCGGTCCTATAGGAATATTCGATTCCGGCTATGGTGGACTGACAATCTATGACGAGATTCAGAAACTGTTGCCCCAGTACGACTATATCTACTTGGGTGACAATGCCCGTACTCCTTACGGTACGCGCTCTTTTGATGTCGTGTACGAGTTCACGCGTCAGGCTGTGCGCTACCTGTTCCAGCAGGGTTGCCAGCTTGTAATCCTCGCCTGCAATACCGCTTCGGCAAAGGCCTTGCGTACAATCCAGCAGGTCGATATCCCGTCCCTTGACCCTAACCGCAGGGTTCTTGGTATCATACGTCCTACAGTGGAGTGTATTGGCGATATCACGAAGAGCCGCCATATAGGCGTGCTTGCCACAGAGGGTACAATCAGGTCACTCTCTTATCCGTTGGAGATACGCAAACTGTTCCCCGATATCGAGGTGTCAGGTGAGGCCTGCCCAATCTGGGTACCGCTCGTTGAGACCAACGAGTATGGCTGTGAAGGCGCAGATTTCTTCGTGAAACGCCACGTGGAGCGGCTCTTGGCGCGCGATCCGGAGATTGATACCATCATTCTGGGCTGTACTCACTATCCCATCCTGCTTGAGAAGATAAGGAAATACACTCCTGACAATGTAAGGCTCATCACCCAGGGTGCCGCTGTCGCTTCGTCATTGAAGCAGTATCTCGCAAACCATCCGCAGATGGAGGCGCTCTGTACAAAAGGCGGTAAGACTGTGTTCTGTACTACCGAGTCCGACGGCAAGTTCGGTGACCAGGCATCGCTCTTCCTGAATCAGGAAATAGAGGTAAAGACGGTTACGTTGGTATAACGTGTAGAAGAACATAAACGAATAATGGTGACCCGACGGGTCACCATTTTTTCGTTTATGTCAATTTGCGTGTAAGTATCCTTACCGGCAGCCAAACTGCAATTATTCCCACGATAAGCACGGTTATGAACGTGGTCAGGATGTCGCTTGCGTGTACCTCTATGGGGTAGCTGTCCACAACAAAGCTCTCTGCGCCACCCATTGAAATGAACCCGAACTCCTGTTGTGCAAGGCATAGTGCGAGTCCTGTGACAATGCCGGTGAGTGCTCCCACCGCCGATATGATGAAGCCCTCGTAGATGAAGATATTGGCAATTGTCTTGTTGTCGGCACCCATGCTGCGCAGGGTGTTCATGTTGTCGCGTTTCTCAATTATGAGCATTGATAGCGAGCCCACGATATTGAAGCAGGCTACAAGCAGTATGAAGGTCAGGAATATGTATGATATCAGCTTCTCTATCTGCATCACCTTGTAGATGTCGTCCTGTTGTTCGTAGCGGTCCCTTACCGCGTAGCCGTCGCCCAATATGGTCTCAAGCTCCTCTTTTGCCTGTTGCAGGTCGGTGCCACGCGCTACCTTTATCTCCATTGATGTAGCCTCGTTTGCCTGACGGCGGAACATCTTGCGTGTAAATTCGGTGGAGGTGAGTATGTACCCGCCGTCATATTCGGGCTGGTTAACCACGAACGTGAGTCCTGATGAAAGCAATACGCCCTTCTTGAAGTTGCGTGCAGGCATCGTGAGGTTGATTTTGCCTCCCCTGTTAGGCGCATATATCTCAAGCGGGGTGGTGAATAAGATTCCGCAGTTCAGCTCGTTGATTATCTTCACACCCGGTATTGCGTAGCTGTTCAGTGAGTCCTGCAATATGAACTCCCCACTTCCGTGTAGTACCTTTTCAATCTCCGTCAGCTGAGCGAAATTGCTGTCAACACCCTTGAGTGTTGCCATCACCTGCTTGCCACGGTATTCTACCAGCGCCTTGTCCTCTACGCAGAACGACACGACTCCCGCCCCCACCGCCTTCATGGCGGCCTCAACCTCCGGGCTGTCGGTCATGAAGCTCTTGCCTTGTGAGGCCGTGACCTTGATGTCAGGGTCGAATGCTGTGAACTGCTCTGCTACAACCCCTTGGAAACCGTTGAATACCGACAGCGTGCACACCATGGCCGCAGTAGCCAGCGCAATACCCGCAATGGCCACCCCCGATATTATGTTGATTACCTGATGGCTCTTCTTCGAGAACAGGTAACGCTTGGCTATGTACAGCGACAGGTTCATTACATAAGGGGTGTTTGCGGGGTCTTGTCGGTATCAGGTTATTTGAGCCGTCTCTTATTCCTTGAGCAGCTTGTCGATATTCTCGATGTAGTCGAGAGAGTCGTCAATGTAGAAACGCACCTCGGGGATGATGCGCAACTGGTGGCGCACTCTGTTGCCCAGCTCAAAGCGTATAGCCTTGATGTTCTCGTTGAGATGCTCTACAACCTCGTTAGCCTTCTCCGATGGGAATACGCTAAGGTAAGCCTTCGCGATACCCAGGTCGGGGCTCACGCGTACGATGCTCACCGATACCATAATACCGCGTGTCTCCTTTGCGAGGCGCAACAGGATATCGCTCAGCTCCTTCTGTATAAGGCGTGAAATCTTGTTCTGTCTTGTACTGTCCATATTTCTTTTCTTTTTTACTTTTTTCTTATTATTGTGAGTCCGTCGCGCAGGGGAAGCATTACAACCTCGACCCTCTCATCGTTGCGGACATAGTCATTGAAGGCCCTTACTCCGTTGGTCTGTGCATCCTGGCGGTCCGTCTCTATCACGTGCCCGTCCCATAGTGTGTTGTCGGCAAGTATCCAACCCCCTTCGGAAAGGTGGCTCATTGCCATCTCATAGTATTCTATGTACTCACGCTTGTTGCCGTCGATGAATGTCATGTCGAATCTCTCGCCCAAGGTTGGCACTATCTCAAGTGCGTTGCCGATGATGAACTCGATCTTGTCGGCGTACTGCGATCCCTCAATCCAGCGGCGCGTGAAATCCTCAAGCTCATCCTCTACCTCAAACGTGAATATCTTGCCACCCTCGCCTAATCCCTCGGCCATGCATAGTGCCGAGTAGCCGGTGAATGTCCCTATCTCAAGTATACGCTTCGGACGTATCATGCTTACAAGGAACTTCAGCAAGCGGCCCTGTATGTGTCCCGATGCCATCTGCGGTGCAAGTATCTCTATGTGTGTGGCGCGGAACAGCCTGTAGAGGTAGTCGCCCTCAGGGCTGCTGTGGTCGGCAATGTACTGGTCAAGTGGTGTGGTAAGGCTCATTTCTGCTCTGTAGTATAACGTAGTTATAACCTTTTATTCTGCGAAGATACAACATTTTGGCGAGTGAGCAAAGATACCTGTACCGATAAACGTCCTCCGAGGTCGTGTGATTCACTTTTTTTACTTATTTTCGCGTTGAAATACTAATGCCATGGCAAAGGTTACCGTCCAGAATACAAAAACCCCTATGATGCGCTATCGCATCTATCTGCAGCTCGAGAAGTCTCTCCGTCCTAATACGGTAGAGGCCTATATGAGTGATGTGGAGAAGTTCGCGCTTTTCCTTGAGGGTGGTGAGGATGCGCTGCTTGCCGTCACTCTCGACGATTTGCGCGGTTTCGTTGCCTCGCTTGCCGATGTGGGCATCCACGCCCGTTCCCAGGCGCGCATCCTCTCGTCGTTGCGTTCCTTCTATGGTTTCCTCAAACTTGACGGCTTCATTGCTGATGATCCTACGGAGCTGCTCAAGTCACCGAAGATAGGTATGCACCTTCCCGATGTGCTCACGGTGCAGGAGATTGATGACATAATCAATGAGATAGACCTCTCCAAGAACGAAGGACAGCGCAACCGTGCCATGATTGAGGTTCTCTACAGCTGTGGCCTGCGAGTGTCTGAGCTCTGCTCCCTGCGCATGTCCGACCTCTATCTTGCCGAACAGTTCATCCGTGTCACCGGAAAGGGTGACAAGCAACGCCTTGTCCCCATCTCGGGGCGTGCGATAGCCGAACTCGAGGCATATTTCTGCGACCGGAACCGCATAGCCATAAAGCCTGGTTACGAGGATTTCGTGTTCATCAGCGAGAGACTGAAGAAGTCCTTGTCGCGCATCATGGTATTCCATTTCATAAAACAGCTTGTCGTGTCGGTCGGGATAAAGAAAAATGTCAGCCCGCACACATTCCGCCACTCCTTTGCTACCCACTTGCTCGAGGGCGGTGCCAATTTGCGCGTGATACAGGCAATGCTCGGGCACGAGAGCATTGCCACCACCGAGATATATACCCACATTGACCGCACCCGTCTGCGCGAGGAAATCATCGGACACCATCCCCGTAACCGCAGGATTTGTATAAAAAAATAATATATTTTTATATATTATAGTTGTTTGATTTTGTCAATTGAAAGAGTAGCGTTACCTTTGCAGAACTTTTGGCCATTCCGGGCGTGCCGCTCCAACCGTTGCGGCTGATGTTTCGGATGGTCATTACACAAAACGACAGAACGAATCAATTAATTAATAATCGATGTTTAAGAAATTATCTTTTTTGTTCGCTTGTGCGGCCATTGCCGTATTAAGCTCTTGCAGCTCTAAGATGAGCTCAATGAAGTCGGAGTACTTTACTGTTACTCCATCAGTTTTGGAAGTTGTTGGCAGCGAGGTTCCTGTTACAGTTGACGGAAAGTTCCCTGCAAAGGTGTTCAACAAGAAGTCTGTTCTCACAGTTACTCCAGTACTCAAGTACGAGGGTGGTGAGGCACTTGCCGAGCCTGTTGTTTTCCAGGGCGAGAAGGTACGTGGCAATGACCGCGTGATCTCTTACGACAACGGTGGCAGCTTCAAGACAAAGATGGCCTTTGACTATGTTCCAGCAATGGAGGATGCCGAGCTCTATCTCCGTTTCGTGGTAAACAAGGGTAACAAGACATACACTCTTCCCGACGTGAAGATTGCCGATGGCTGTATCGCTACATCACAGCTCTACCGTCAGACAGCAGCTTCTGCAAATATCGCTTATGGTGAGGATGCTTTCCAGCGTGTTATCAAGCAGGCTAAGGAGGCAAACATCATGTTCCTTATCCAGCAGACAAACCTCCGCGCTTCACAGCTCACAACAGAGGAGATGAAGGAGTTGAAGGCTACAATGGCCGAGATCGTAAAGGATTTCGAGAACAAGGTTCTTGATGAGGTTGAGGTATCGGCTTATGCATCACCTGATGGTGGCGTGGCTCTCAACGACAACGTTGCTACAGGTCGTGAGCTCAACACAGCGAAGTTCGTGAAGAAGGAGATGAAGAAGGCAAAGCTCGAGGGCCACGTTGACAGCAAGTACACTGCTGAGGACTGGGAAGGCTTCCAGGAGCTCGTGTCAAAGTCAGAGCTTCCTGACAAGGAGCTTATCCTCCGCGTTCTCTCAATGTATGAGGATCCAGAGGAGCGTGAGGCACAGATCAAGAACATCTCTTCAGTATACAGCGAGCTTGCCGATGAGGTTCTTCCAAAGCTCCGTCGTGCACGCATCACATTGAACTACCAGCTCATCGGTCGCAGCGACGAGCAGATCCAGGAGCAGTATGCTGCTGACGCAAGCGTTCTCTCACTCGAGGAGATCCTTTACTCTGCTATCCTTACTGAGAATGAGGCTGAGCAGAAGAATATCTTCAACACAGCAATCAAGCTCTATCCTACAGACTACCGTGCATATAACAACCTCGGTGTGATGGCTTACAACGCAGGTGACTATTCAACTGCTGCAAGCTACTTCGCAAAGGCTCTTGCTGCCAACTCTAACGCTCCTGAGGTAAAGGTTAACCTCGGTTATCTTGAGCTCCTCAAGGGTAATGTTGCCAATGCAGAGTCTCTTATGGCTGTAGGCGCTGATGCCAAGGCTGGTGACGAGGCTCTCGGTAACCTCTACATCGCTCAGGGTGAGTATACACGTGCTGCAGCTCTCCTTGAGGGTACAGCTACAAACAGCGCGGCTCTTGCACAGCTCTTGAACAAGGACTACAGCACAGCACGTCAGACTCTCGAGGCTGTTGAGAATCCTGATGCTTCAACATACTACCTCAAGGCTGTCCTTGGTGCACGTACATCAAACGTGGCTTTTGTATACGATGGTTTGAAGGAGGCTGTTAAGCGTGATCCTTCAATGGCAAAGAAGGCTCTTGGTGACCTCGAGTTCACTAAGTACCTCCAGGATGCTACATTCCTGTCAATCCTTAAGTAAGGCTCCGCTTTACAAAAGTGGCAAAGTTATTGATAAACGAACAGGTTGCGATGCTTGCGCTCTCAAGGGCGCAGGTACCGCAACTTGCTCTTTTAAGGCAACTTGTCGATGAAGTTGGCAGTGCGAAGGAACTGCTTGAAAACGCCTCACACATACGCGACATAATCCCCGATGCCACTCCCAGACTTGTCTCCCTGCTCACCGACAGCTCGCTTGTTGAGCTTGCCCAGCGCGAGATGGAGTTCATTGAGAAGAACAGCATAAAACTTATATGTATGGGTGATGAGGCCTATCCATCCCGCCTTGCCGAGTGTGATGATGCGCCGCTGGTGCTGCACTCTATGGGAAATGCCGACCTCAATGCCCGTCACATAGTCTCCATTGTGGGCACACGCCATGCAAGCGAGTACGGCAAGGCCCTGTGCGAGAACTTTGTGGCCGACCTTGCCCGTTTTGTCCCCGGTACGCTCATCGTGAGCGGTCTTGCCTATGGCATTGATGTGTGTGCGCATCGTGCCGCGCTTAAAGCCGGCTTGCCGACCATTGGCGTGCTTGCACACGGCCTCGACCGCATATATCCAAACGCCCATCGCGCAACGGCAAAGCAGATGCTTGACTGCGGAGGTCTGCTCACCGAGTTTATGAGCGGTACAGAATCATTGAAACCTTTCTTTGTACAGCGCAACAGGATTGTTGCCGGTATTTCCGATGCAACGGTAGTCGTTGAGTCAGCCTCAAAGGGCGGCTCGCTCATTACGGCATCGTTGGCCGGTAGCTATGCGCGTGACTGCTTTGCCTTCCCCGGCAGGGTGAACGACCAGTATTCCTGCGGTTGCAACGAACTCGTGAGCCGCAACAAGGCTGCGCTCATAACAAGTGCCTGGGATTTTCTCGAGGCAATGAACTGGGGCGATGCCACAAAGAAGAAGAGTGCTGCCGACTTGCAGACCGAACTGTTCCCCGAGCTATCGCCCGAAGAGAGTGCCGTGATGACCGCACTGCGTGAGGACAGCGACGGCCTACAGGTCAACCAGATGGTGGTGCAGCTGAATATTCCGATAAACAAGCTCCTGCCGTTGCTTTTTGAAATGGAGATGAAAGGCCTTGTCAAAGCCGTTGCCGGCGGGTGTTACAGGGCTGTTATGATGTAGTAAGCATCATTTGTATTCCATTATCAGGAGTATAGATTCTTGCTCAGCTTTGATTTCTTTGGGCGGAACAGGCCAGGAAAATCCTTTGAGTACACGTTTGATGGCAAGAATTTCTTTGCAGTTCTGGTCGGTATATTCGGGAGTAAATATTTTTATTGTGCAGTCAACAAGTGTGCCGTTATCGGTAATTTGGAGTTTGCTGGCATCTATCCATATATGCCTTTCTTCTTTGAGGTGTGGAAAATCATCCCACGGAAATTCTTTTGACAATCTGTTTGTGAATTCTGTTATATATTTATGATTTATACTGACAAGACTTTTTATGTCTGTGATGAATAACGGTTCCTGTACGCAACCTTCGTTTATATTTATACTTACTTCTTCGTAGGTAGTAATATGATATCCGGCCTTGTAGTCGGAGTTTATATGCGTTTTTGTAAATATCAAAGAGTTTACCCACTTTGCTTGTATGCCATCGTCTGTCAGGTATTGGGCAAATACATTCTCCAACTTTTCTTTGGATAACTCAACCCATTGGAATTTAGTCGTCGATGAACCCGGTTTACCATATAGTTCCACTTCGAACTCTATTTTTCGTAAAAATAGTTTGTTGCCTACTATCTCCCAAGTCGCGACATATTCTCTATTACAGTTTGTTGTATATGTGTGCTCCCAAATCTTGCCATCCAGTGTGACTTTCTCGGGCAGTATTTCCCGAAGTTTCTGGGCGAGTTCAGTGTTTTTTTCCAGTGGGTAGCCATACAATTCGTGTACTTTTCCATCTATAATTATGCTGTCCGGAATACTGACGAATGCATCTGCTGCAAATGGCAATATGATAAACA
>JAFYWE010000222.1 GCA_017558165.1 Bacteroidaceae bacterium | reverse complement strand
TTCCGAACAGAGAAGTTAAGCCCGACAGCGCCGATGGTACTGCAAACGTTTGTGGGAGAGTAGGTCATCGCCACTTTTTTCGAGAGAGCTTCGGTTAATACCGGGGCTCTCTTTTTTGTATATACCTGAAGCTGAAAACTTAAAGGTGAAAGCTGAAAACTAGAAGTACCTTTATAGGCTTAAAGTTTTGACCTTTCAGCTTTGACCTTTTACTTTATTTGCCCTTCTCTCCTAGTGATGCCGTCTGTTTGGCGACCCGCCCGGCACGAACTGCGTCCGTGCTTCGTGCGACCTATCGCCGCCGGCATCAACGAGCTTGCTCTATTAACCTTGACAATCCCTGCTTGTCGCGCCCCACGCGGTGTGACTTTGCCACACTTCGCGTGACTGTCCGCTGCAGGAATTGTCGAGCCTGTAAACAGCCTTGTGGGAGAGTAGTGGCCTAAAGGCACTCCTTTGGGGAGCTAAAGTTGATTTTATCCAAATTCGGCGGCGCTCAGCAAAGTGCAAATAAATTTGCCTTTGCATTCATTTGCACGAATTTTCCCGTCGTCGCAACCAACGCTCCCCCGCGTTGGCATCGCCACTTTTTTTCGAGAGAGCTTCGGTTAATACCGGGGCTCTCTTTTTTTGTTGTATGCCGTTAATCCCCCTTGTCTACAGCGGGCCGATGGTACTGTAAACGTTTATGGTAGAATACTACCGTTACTTTTATAAGAAGGGGCTTTAGCTAATGCTAAGACTCTTTTTCTTGCTGTATATAACTTTCTGCTTTACCCTTTCATCTATAAAAAGGCCTGAAAGGGCTGAAAGGCACAAAAGGACGGAAAGGGCAAAAAGGTAGAAATGTAGGGCGGGGTTTGCCCGCCCGAATGGGATTACAATGCATGAATCAGCTTAGACACGTCGGTCTGCAGCTACAGCAACATATAATTATAAATAACTGCTCCAGATTGCGCTATTTGGAGCATAGCCAAGGAATGTATTCAAATATTCAATTCTCGTGAGGTTTATTTTGCCTTGGTGGGTGGGAAACATATAGAGATATTTGCGGTAAACCTCGAATATATACTGCACTCTCAGTGAAATACGCTAAAGTAAACTTTGCGTATCTCGCTCGTACCTCGCTATATTTGTTTTGCCTAAGATTTATTTGTGTGTAGCATTATGTTGCTAAGGTTAGGCGCGACTTAAATCAGACAAATATATTCTCAGATGTTGTTGATTGTCTGTTGGAGTATCTCAAGGAAATTTGCGGCGTGGCCACCGTCCATCTGTACATGGTGGAATTGGAATGAGATGGGGAGCTTTTTAGTGAACCAGCCTGTGCGGTATTTGCCCCACATCACCATGGGGTTGCAGAACAGTTCGGTATACTGGTTAACGACCGAGTCAAGTTCCGTGGCAATCATTGCCGATGTACCTACAATCATATGTTCCTCGTTGAATATGCTCTTGCATTCTGTACTTGCGGTCTTGGTGAGGGTAGTGTAGTCGGCATTGAACTGCTCGATGTCGTCGGTATATGGTATGTCGCAGGAATTTATTCCGCCTTTTACGTTGTTGACAATCACGTTTATGGCAAGGGTGTCGTATTTTACCAGCTTTTCCTTCTCGGGTAACGTGTAGAACTCCTCAATTTGGCTTGCGGCCTTGCCTATGCACCAGCAAAGCAGCATATTCAGCTTCATCCCTTTTCTCTTGCTTATCCTGTATATGCGGGTGATGTCAAAGGTCTTGGTGAGTGTGACCATTGGCATTGGTGATTTCATCCACAGATTATATGCCTCTGCGCGCTTGCTATCCTTTGGGTCTATTTCCTGTCTCATACGTTCGTGATCTGTTTAAGGTTGAATATATCTCTGTGATGAACTCCTTGATTCTGCAAATATAGTCTCTTTTTGCTATCAATACAACTTTATCCGTACAATATGGCAAAAGCCGGCATCTTTTCAGATGCTGGCTTCGCTTATGATGCGTGTACGGCGGTTGTTGCCCTTCTCGTTTGTGGTGCGTGTGGGGAGCGGGTGGTTGTAGCATACCCATATGAGTATGGCGGTTGCCATCACGCGGTCGTCGTGGTTTCCCTCTATCGCGCCCATCTCCTTGCCGTTCTCCTTGAACTCATAGAGGTCCAGCTCGTATGTGGTCTGTAAGCATCTTTCAATGTAAAGGCCGTCGCGCAGTGCCTTGATGAGGAAATTAATCACCATTGGCTTCGTAGAGCTGTTGGTGTGGAATCCCCACCGGCGCGGGCGTCCTTGCCTTATCTCAGTCTGCGATGTCCTGCAGTAGAGATTGCTGTATTCGCCTGCAATCTCATTGAGAATGTACTCGAAGTTGTTACCTTCGGTTCCCTCGGTCTCGAGGGTGTTGGACTCTATCACCAGGAGCGCATTGTTGTAGGCACGGGCTATCTCCACGGCTTTCCATGCGAGCTGGTCATGTTCAATATGCCCGTGCCAGCAGGCCACAATCTCAGGTACACCACCGCTGAGCATCGCAACCCTGTCGGCCACTACAATGCAAGAGTAGTCTGATTTGTTTCCTGTGCCGCCTACATCCACCGTGACGACATACCTGTCGCGCAGGTCGCACCCGCTCTCAGGCATAAGCCATACCGACAGGTTGTTGCCGCTCTCCCTTTCGCCTGGTGTAGATTCCACGAACCTGCTCTTTTTCTTCTCCCCGTTTTCTCCTCTGCACTCCACAATGTCCCCCACGAACGTTGGTGGGCAACAGCTCTTGCGCGCCTCGTTGGTGTAAGATATCTTGAACACCCTGCGCCCGGTGCTCTGGAATGCTTCGTTGGCTGTTGACGGGAATTCACTGAAGAGTCTCCACTCGTCGGGCAGCTCACGTCGCTTCTCCCTGTACCAAGCAATTGCTTCAAGAGTAGCTCCAAGACGAAAAAGTTCCTGTTCGTACTCGTTCATGCTCTCAATTAATGAGCCATAGTTGGCTTTATCTAAAGGCTTGCTGTAGAGGTCGATAAGGAACCATGGAATGAATACTGGTGTAAAATTATTTCGTTGCTCAACGGCGTCAGTCCAGGTGCGGTGGAAAAAATTGCCCACGCCCTTTGCCGTGGATTCAATGACTTTCATTGTATAAGGCCCGCTGGCGATTGAACCGAATATGGACTGTACAAGATCCTCGGGCTTGCGGCCTTGTGTGGCCTTCCAGAGCCCCACCTCGGTAAGGTGTGCCATGCTTATGTCCTCGCTGCGCAGTGAGTCGGGTTTCTGCGCCGAGCCCAGCGAGTAGCGACTGTTGCTCCAGCTTATCACGCGCGTCTTCTGTGCGCCCTGATAGGGCGAGGTGGTGAGCTTTCTGCCCTCGGTAGCCCACTGCGGGTAGCGTGATATCACCTTGGCGAGCATGCCGGCAACAATCGATGACTGTTTCTCAATGTCACCGCAGATGACGCTGTTCCAGTTGCGCTTGTGTACCAGCTGTATCCACAGCATATAAAGCTGAGTTAGGGTGCTTCCGCCCCATTGCCTCGCTTTCAGCAGTATTATGTCTATTGGCCTTTCCTGTAGTCTCAGGTTCTCGAGGGCTTTGAGGTATACACGTTGCGGGCGGTTCAGTGTGAATGCCGTGTCGCGTCCCTTGCCTTTGTCGGAGATGGTGGTCATTGTACGTGCCCAGTATTCAAAGTCGTGCCTTATGCGCTTGAGGCAGAACTGTAGCCACAGCTGTATGATGTTGCGGTCAGTAGGCTCCTTGCCGGTGACCTGCCTAATGTACTCTGCTGCTCCAAGGCGTGAGAGGGTGCTGACATTCTCGTCACCGAGCATAGATACCGGCAGGTTGATGTTCTCTACAGGGAACCCTTCAAACGTTGTCCATTGCCTCGGTATTGATGTAGAGCCTTCGCCGGTGACAGGATTGTAAACGGCTGAGATCTCTCCCAGCCGCCGTAAGTTCTCTTTGATTATCTCCTCTTTATCCATAGTTAGAGAATGTTTGAAACCGTAATGATTATAATTGGTAGGGGATAGTAGGCTTTACCTCTTTCCCGTGGCACGTGTTGTTGAGGGATTCTATGTTTTGGGGTGAACACATCGGTTCACCCCTACAATGCCACCGCATCTGTTTTACGTGGCTCATAGTGGCAGACCGGTGTGTCTGCCCTTGTTTGGTCCTTGTCATGTTGTTATTATATCCCCGCGAGGTCTGTCGCACGCCTGCGTAGCTTGGTGCTGTTGTAGAGCTTCGCGAACAGGAACTGCACGTTGCTGTAAAGGCTGTTGCGTAGCGATACATACGTGTGAGCCATTTGTGGCTGTCGCAACAGCAACCACTGCATTGCCATTTCGTTGACAAGATAATCCGTTATTGCCTGCTTCAGCATGGGCAACAGATGCTCCCTGCCGTCTGTGGCCGCCTCAAAGGTAAATGCAATGTACTCTTCCTGGGGCTCACAGGCAATGTAAGGGAAACGGAGTGCAACAGCAGTAACCAGCTCGTTAGCCGCCTTGTCGGCAAGCATAAGGAGCAGTTCCCCATCATCCTTGCTGCTTTGTATGGTGTCGGCATCAATGTCCTTGCGTTTGGCCGATTCTCCCATGTAGAAGTTACGTAAATCAATCTGCTGTTGCAACTCGTTTCTCTTTATCAATATTGTGTTTCTCATAGTTCAATGATGTTGTTCTTGTTATCGGGTTCCTTACGTGGGCGTTCACGTGTCGACAGAAGGCTTCTTATCCTTGCCAGGCTGGTATCGGCCATTGATGCGTGTAGCTGTGCCTCGTCGGGCTTCACGGTGAGCATCCACTGCTGCAGGCTACGGCTTGTGGCAAAGCTCCCGATGTTTCTCCCCAGGCTCTCTAAAGTGCAGGCAGGGTAGTTGTGGGGTAGGGTGAATGCTATGCGTATGAGCCTTTCCCCGGCTTTGCCGGTCTCTACGTAGCTTGCCGTTGCCGGTGACAGGTACCTGCTTATTATGCCTGTAGCCTCGTCAATGCTCTCGGTCACGAAGCGTTGTACCATTCCCAGGTCATCATCAGTTGTCTGCATCATATCGGTGAACTGCTGTGGCAAACCGGCCTTTGTACGTGCCAGGGCCGCGTACCCGCTCACGCTCAATATGCGTTCTGTTATGTCGCTCTCGTTAATTGTTATTGAAACCTCTTTCATCCTCTTTTTTCGGCAAAGATACAGGCGTAATGGCGCTGTGAGGTTGCTGTGTTGACATTATGAGTGAGTGGTGTGGATAAAAAATCAACAGCACCCGCCTTTGGAGCGGGTGCTGTGTATGTTGTTTTCACCGGCAGTCTGCTTTTGTGGGGTTGCACCTTAGCAGGCACGGTTTCTGCCGGTGGGGAAGGTTAAGATTCAAAATGATGGAAAAAACCGTTCCTTTGTTTCTATGAGATTACCCTTGTCATCGTAATAATACGCTTTGCCGATTTCAAAGGAATCCATCTCGGGACCACCTCCCTCTATTAAGTAATTGTTTGTAATAGATTTAATTACTCCATTAGGATGATAAATTATTGTTTTGAATCTTGTTTTGAACCGGTGCGTCAACTCTTTGCCATGTACTATGGTGTCAACATCTAGAAAATCGGTCATCATAAAAGAGAGTCTTTGCTGGTCATCCAAATATATCATCCTTACAATGCATCCATTGTCATACTCGTAAATAGCAAATATGATACCATTGCAATTTAATTGATAACCAATTCCATCTTTTTTGCCGTTTTTGTAGTTCGTTAAAAAAACAAAACTACCAGCTTTTTCAAGCCATTGCCCATGTTTGCTCCCTTCACTGTCATATTGGTTTAATATGTTCTGTCCAGACACTTTTACAAATTGAAAAATGCATAACGCGATAAATAATATTATTCTAATATTCATGGCTTTGTAAATCTAACAATTTTTAAATCAGGTTTATAATTTACATCTCTGTTTAGAGGACTTTTTACACCATTACGTGACGCAACTACTGCAACTTTTGATTTTCTATTGAAATGTCCAATAAATTCATCCCATCTGTTTATATCAATTAGAAAACAACCAGCAGAAACAGGCCCAGTACTTCCTACAGCTGTATAATTGTTATCCCCTGCTTTATGTATATTGGCACCTTCAATGTAATCATTGTTGGGAAATTTGGGATTCTGGTATCCTAATTTTATCCGTGAATGATTATCCCCAAAGTCGTGCATCCTTAATGCATAATATGTTCCATTATGTTTACCGTATGTTGCTTCAACAAGTTTTTCAGGGATAATAGGGTAGTCTTCTGCAGATGGATTTGTGCAAGCATTAAAAGTTACAATGTTTCCATCTTCCAAATACACGTAGGCTGTGGATGAGCCAATATTATACCAGTTATTAATATCAAATGTTCCATTATCGCTAAAAAATATTGCTTGACTATATAAACCTTCTTTTAGAACTCCGTTCTCGTCATATGAATCCTCTTCGTCTATCCATTCAAAACCATTGAAGTCACGCCTTTTCTCATCAACATGTGTATATGTCGGTTTCCATGCTTCCCCCTCCGGATCCACCAGGTTCACCGGGTCACCGGCGCAGTAGGCGTAGGGGGAGAGGTGGTAATATTCCTCCGCCATTGGGTCAATGGAGAGGAAGCGTCCTCCTGTGTCCATGAAACGCGCCTGGGAGTCATAGAGTTCACCTGCGCCCTGCTTTGCCTGGCTTTCCTTGCCTGTGAACAGGTAGTCAGTGCCCGTTGGGGTGTCCTCGGCATTGAGCAAGCTACCGTATGGTGTGTAGTCGAATGTGGCGAATACATCGCCGCTTGCGTTGGCTACTGCCCTTGTGCTGCCAAGGTGGTCGGTGATGTAGTAGTGTGTCACCCAGCTACCAGCCTCAAAGGTCGCTCTTCCGCCAGCAATGGCAAAGCTCTCGGGTGTTATTGTGCCGCCCTGCAGTTTCCACTTCAAAGAACCCGTGTAGAGAAATCCTTCTCCGGTATTGTCTACAGCTTTGAACTTGGTACCATCACTTAAATAACCATAGTATGTGGTACAGCTGTTTCCGTTACTGATTGACCTTGGCAAGTTACAAAGATTATAGGCAATCTGCAAGTTTTCGCCAGGTATTCTTGTTAAATTGCCTCTGTTGTCGTACTCTGCTGTGTACTGTCCCATAGGTCCTGTACTTGCAGTCACAATTCTGTTGCCATTGAGAGTGTAGTTCTGTTGTTCAATGAAAAGTCCTTTTGCCGCACTCTGTGACAAGATGTTGCTGTTGAGGTCGAACGTCGACATCTGGGTGTAGCTTCCTCTTGTACTGCCGTCAAGCCCAGTGATGCGGTGTTCGGCCTTGGTGAGCCTTCCCAACGGGTCGTAGCTGTAGAGGAACCTGTCGTTGCCGCTTAACAACATATCCCTGCTCCAGTCCAACTGGGCTATCTTGCCGGTGTAGAGTGGTGTGGCAAGGTTGTCGGTGGTGTCGTAGTAGCGCAAGAATTCACTAAATAGTTGTTTCTCGA
Source organism: Bacteroidaceae bacterium (assembly GCA_017558165.1). Taxonomy (GTDB): domain Bacteria; phylum Bacteroidota; class Bacteroidia; order Bacteroidales; family Bacteroidaceae; genus HGM04593. The sequence goes on along the minus strand of JAFYWE010000222.1, from coordinate 5,005 downwards.
CAATACCATTCCCGCTCATCCTTGCGGCCTGCAGCCCGGTCATCCATCCCTGCAGGTTGTAGCTTGCAGTGATGTCGATGTTCCCGTTGAGGGATGTATTTGTAACTCGCCCCTGTTCGTCGTATGTGAACGTTGCATTGCCCAGTGCCGTACCGTTTACGGTGTTCTGCTCGGTGAGCTTGCGCCCGCGGCTGTCGAAGGTGCAACATGTAGTTACATTGAGCGTGCTGCTGCCGTAGGTGTACTGCTCGACAGTAGTCAACGGGTTGCCGGCATAGTCGTACTTCACACTGGTGCGGCAAGTTATTCCGTCGGGGTATGCGGTATATGTCTGTATGCAACGGCCGCGGCTGTCGTACCAGTACGTGCGCTCGCGTTTCTCAGTGGGCTGGCTGCCATCGTAGATGCCGTATGTGCAGTCATATGTGAGCATGCCTTTGGCCGATGCTGCAAGGTCGCTCTGTGCAACGACCCCGCTCACGGGTACAAAGGCAGCCATGCCGCTGTGGCTGTAGTCGTCATAATGGTTCTGCTGCTGTGTGTACTCTCCCTTGCCGGTGACATAACTGAAGCCGGTGTCGCGTCCCAAGGCGTCGTATGAGAACAGCTTGGTGAGCCCGGACATCATCATCTCCTCATCATAGTATGCCACGAGTCGCCCGTTGGTGTCGTATGTGAAATACTCGGCACAACGCCCGGGCAGGCGCTTCATTATGATGCGGTCCTCGTTGTCGTGGTCGTAGATGTAGCATAGTTCACGTGACAGGCTACAAGTGTCGTTGTAAAGGGTTCCTGCGGTGAGCTTGGCGCTGGCAACGGGTGATGTAACTACCTTGAGTCTCTCCTTGGTGTCGTACACATAATAGGTGTCGGCATTGGTGTTATTGCCGGCTTTGCGGCGTTCCAATATGGTTTTGCCGCGGGTGTCGGTGAAGAGTTCTGTCTGTGCACCGTCTTCGTCGGTGGTGACTGTCTTGTAGAGTGTACCGGCCTGGTGGTAGCCTGTTGCGGTGAAGCCGTTGTCCGTGAGCTGCAGCTTCATTACCTCGTTACTGTCGTTTACACCATATTCTGTGGCGATGTAGTGTTCTCCTCCGTGGCTTTGGTATGTTTCACCGGGTTTGTAGGTGCGCACAATGCGGTCAAGGGGTGAATTGTCATATACCAGCAGGGTGGTGGCTTTGCTGTCTCCGTGGTACACGCTGTTCTTGTAACCTGTATTGTGTGCAAACTCGCCGTTACCGCTCTTGCAAAAAGGGACTCCCACACCGCATTCACGGCCTTTGTCATCGTAGTTGTATGTGGTCACGATGTCCTTGTCGTCCATTGTGGCTTTGGCGGCAATGCTCTGGAACTTGCGTCCGAGGCCGTCGTAGTAGTCAATGTCGGTAACGGCGCTGTCGGCATGCCAATAGCTCATTGTGCTGATGCCTTCGGGCATTTCCCTTGAGTAGCATACGATATTTGATGTGGCTTGTATGCGGTTGCCGTATGCGTCGTTTACAAGCGAGGTGACCACACGGCGGTAGTAGGTGGTTGCCGAAGGCTTGTCGGTTGTAATGCTTTTGGCCGTACCTTGCAGTGTTGTCCAGAACTGGAGGTCGTTTGATGACTGCCAGGTTATGGTTGCGCTGGTGGAGTTGGGGGATATTACATTGGTGAGTGTGAGCGTGTTTCCTATGTCGGTATAACTCATTCCAATCTTACCGGCTGTAAGCATCGGGAGTATCTCCACTGTGTTGGAGTAGGCGCTGTTGCCGGCACTGTCGGTAGCCTTGCGGCGGTAATAGTCCGATGTCGTTCCAATGGCTGCGGGTGAAAGGATACTTGAGGATGCACCAGCGATTGTTTCCCAACCTCCGTTTCCTTGCTTTTTCTCCCATGAGTACGTGATTGAGCCTTTGAGCGGTATGGCTTCGTATATTGAGTTTATGCTTGCCGGCTTTTCGCCTTGTCCGTACATAATGGAAGGTCCGCTTATCTCTCCAGGGTCGACTTTTGTCATTGCGTGATAGCTGTATTGCAAAGGAAGGCTGTACCACAGCATAGTGGTTGCCTCATCATATGCCTTTGCGTAGAAGCAGAGCTCTACTGTCCCGCTTATGGCGTCGGCAGTACCGCGACGGTAGAACTCGACATGGAGCATTGAGCCGATTGCGGTAACGTTCTTTACGTATCCGGCTGTGTCAATGAATCTATCAAAGCGGAATTCCTCGGCTTGGGGCAAGAACGACAGTGTGTTGCCTTCGACCGTGTATTTTACTTTTGCCTGGTACTTCTGCTTGAAATTGACATTGTTTATTGACTGGCAATCAAGGGAGTATGTCCTGTCACCGCCGGCAAATGTGGCGATGCTCCCCAAAAACAGGATTAATGCAAGTATGATGTTTTTCATATCGGTTATCTTATTTTTTGTCATTACTCAATTGGTTTCAATTCGGGGGTGGTTGGGAGCAGTATCCCCAATGACCCTGTTGCTGGTGTGTAGCTGTACCCCTTGAGCCTTCCTTTACCGTCGGAGATTCCGGTAAGGCGGCCATAGGCATCATATTCATAGTATGTAGCTCTACCGTCATTGCCGTAGTGGGCGGTCACTCCAACGAGTGGCTTGTGTTCATAAACGTCTACCAACGCCGATGTATAGGAGTACAGGGTGGCGCGCTGTGTGGCGGACAAGGCGCCGTCGAGTGGTGCGTTACTGCCGGTGCCGACAAGGGATTTCAATGTGGCGGACGTCATTCCACGTGCCTGTACTATTGGGTATAATCCTCCATACCCCCAAAGAAAGGCTGTGTGCACACCGTTCCTGTCGACAATCTCCGTAGGGTTGCCTTGGATGTCATATGCGGCAACTCGCTGTATGGTGGTGTAGCTGAGTGATGCCGGTGCAGTGTCTGCTGCTACGTTGTCGTCGAGTTGCGCTTTCCTTACCGCCATAGGAATGCGTAGGGCACCCGATGCGGGATATTCGTATTCTGTCATTGCGGTGAGTGTCGCCGGCTCTCCTGCCTTGCCACGTTTGATGGCAGTTCTCAATGGCAGGCTGTAGAGAAGGCGTGCGTCATCATTGATGTGCTCGGTGTCGACGTTCTCGCAGGTACCGTCAGGGGTCACGGTCGTTACGCGGGTGTTGCGCCCGCGGCTGTCGTATGTGAACTGCTTTACCGTTGTAAACGGTGTGTCGGCAAAGTATTCGGTATCACTTACCGCTGTCAGCCTGTAGTCCCCTGTGTAACGTTTGACGGAGTTGGCATAGTTGCCGCTCATGACAATGTATGCGGTGTATGTGGTGTCATGGACTGCATATTCATGATTTGTCTGTCTTACCAGTTCCTTGGTCTTGTTGTAATATTCGATGCTCTTTGTCTTGCCACGTTTGCCGTGGTTGCTGTTGGGCTCACGCAGGATGTTGTTTATGTAGGCCGGTGAATATTGGTAACCGATGTTCCCAAAATCGGAATACTTCTGGTGTACCTGCCCTGTATACTCGTCGGGGTGGGTGTCGTAGTCGTTGTAGCTGTAGACGATATATGAGCCGTCGTTGTACTCCTCGCGTACAGTGGAATATCCTATGTGCTGCTTATCGAGTGAGTTTGACGGGTATTCAAGCAATGGGTTATAGCATTGCAGGTTACCGGTTACCGCGGTGTAGAACTTGGGGAATGTATATACTGTGCCACCTTGGTATGTGTATCGGCGTGACTGGTATCCGCTGTGTGCGTCATGGTCATTGGTGCGCGCAATGCGCACGCCGCCCGTCTCGTCGTTACTGTAGAAAAGGATGCTGTAGGGGTAACAGCCTACAAGATAGGCCACCTGTTCCTCTTCGTTCCCAGGTTGGGTTTCGGGTTGTTCTTCGGGTGCCTGTGTGTTTGTGTGCCCGGCCCTCTTTCTTTTCAAGAGTATCTTTTCGGCCCTGTTTGCCTCGTATTCGAATGTACTGAATCCCTTGGTGGGGTAGGTAATCGTCTTCAGGCATCCCAGGCGACTGTAGTGCCAGTCGGGGTTCTTGGCATCTGTGTCGATGTAGTCATCGTAATAGCTGTCTACTTTGGTCGATGATATTACGTTGTAGCTGTTTCCCTTGCCGTTGTAGAAGCCCCAGAAATCGGTGTCGGCTGTGGATATTGCCGGGTATGGATTTTCCTCATGATACAGCATTGTGTAGTCCCCGATTCCATCGGTGTGCACTTTGGTAAGTATAAGGCGGTTGTCTTCTACTTTGTATGTGAACTCGGTGCGGTGGACCTTGTCGTTGCTGCTGTTCCTTACAGTTATGGCATCAAGTTTCTTGAGCCTCTGTGTAACGCAGTGGTCCTGTTCAATACTTGTTATTGTTGATGGGGCTGCCGGGCGGTCGCAACACTCTTTGAGTGACATTGAAAATTCTATGTCACCACCGTTTTCAATGGAAATTCTTGACAGGTAGGTTGTCTGTACAATGCTTACATTGCGCAAGTGGTCGACACCTGCATCGTCACGGACAGACAAGCCGTTGGCAAAAGTGGTTACAAGAAACGGGTTGTTGGGCGTTGTGGAAGTTATACAGGTGCCTATGTTGCTCTGGACTGTATCGTATTCAAAGGTTACTGCGCGTCCATTGGGTGCCTTTATTCTTGTAAGGTTCCAGGTTACAATGGGATTCCCACTAAGTCCTTTGTTGAACGTGAATACAGAAAGGCCTGTGAGTCTGCCGCTTATGCTGCGCTCCACGGAATTGGTGCGTATATCAAGGTTGTTGCCGCCAAAGGTATATTCGTATCCGTCACCGGTGTGGATGGTGAATCCGCAAAGTTCATTGTTTGAGGGCATTATGGGTGTTATTGTATATGTGCCATGATTGCCTCCGGTGTTGTATACGTGCAACTGCCTTTTGCCGTCGAAGTGGAATGTTCCGTTGTAGCCAAGGAAATTGAAATGGTAGACGTCGGAAGTGGTTTCGCGCCCGTCAATGACGTATTGGCCAAGACCGTCGCTGTTCAGCTCACCGCGTTCGATACCAAGG
>JAFYWE010000221.1 GCA_017558165.1 Bacteroidaceae bacterium | reverse complement strand
TGCTTGTCTTTTTATGCCCTTTTTTGCCTGTTTTTCTCTTTTTCGCAGTTACATAGCCCGCTATGCGCCTTTGAAAAATAAAAAAACACTCTAAAAAAGTTCTATAAAAATTTCAAGGACATAAATTTAAACAACTTCTAAAATGCCATAAATTATATAATATTAATATAACATTATGGTTTTTATACCTTGAAATAGCAAAAAATGATGTAATTTTGCACTCCGAAATTTAAAACAGACATTTATGATGCGAAAAAGATTGACTGGTATGGGCGTTGCGCTTGTTACGCCATTTACAAAGAATGATGAGGTGGATTACGCCGCATTGGAAAAGCTGGTACAGATGCACATTGACTGCGGTACCTCATTCCTCTGTGTACAGGGTACCACCGCCGAGACTCCAACGTTGACAATTGAAGAGAAACGTGAGATCCGAAAGCGCATCATAAAACAGGTTGACGGCCGCATGCCCATCATGCTCGGTATCGGTGGCAACTGCACCCGTGCAGTCATCAACGAACTGCAGACCGAGGACCTTACAGGCGTGGATGCAATCCTTTCTGTAGCCCCTTACTACAACAAGCCTGTTCAGGAGGGTATCTACCAGCACTACAAGGCAATTGCCAATGCAACCGATCTCCCAATCTACATGTACAACGTTCCTGGTCGTACAGGCGTGAACATCCTGCCTTCGACAGTGGTGCGTGTGGCAAACGAGTGCCCTAATATCGTTGGCTACAAGGCCGCATCGGGCAACCTTGCACAGGTAAAGGAACTCATTGCCAAGAAGCCTGCGCACTTTGACGTGTTCTCAGGTGACGACGGACTCACCGTCGACATCATGGAAGCCGGTGGTGTCGGCGTTATCTCTGTGTTCGGTAACGCATTCCCTACACTCATGACAAGGCTCGTGAGAGCAATGCAGGAGGGTCGTGTGAGCGATGCGCGTGACCAGCACGCAAAGCTGAACGAGCTGTTCCAGCTTATTTTCGTTGACGGTAACCCAAGCGGTATCAAGGCTCTCATGGAGATTATCGGATTGCTCGATAACAACCTGCGTCTGCCACTTGTACCGGCATGCGACGATACATACAGCGACCTCCAGCAGGCGATAACATTCCTATAATTTATGGAACGCATAAAGGCTGTTCTTGATGAGAAGGCCGCGCAGTACAACTGTACGCAGTTCATTGAGAACGACCCCATAAGTTTCCCGCACTCATTCAGCCGAAAGGAGGATGTGGAGATTGTTGCCCTGCTGGCATCGATAATAGCCTGGGGCAACCGCAAGATGATTCTGCGCTCCGGCAACAGAATGTTCAATGAGATCATGCATTCACGCCCATACGAATATGTCATGGGTGGCGAGTGGGAGTCACTCGATGACCGCATGAACATACACCGCACATTCTTTGCGTCCGATTTCAAGTATATCTGCCGTGGACTCAGGGAAGTCTTTGCCAAATACGGTTCAATGGAACCGCTCTTTGCAGGATGCTCGACCTGGGACGGAATAGAACGCTTGCGTAATGAGTTCGCGGCGGTGAACGGCGGAGAGTCAACACGCCACATAAGCAACCCCATTCCTGCAAAAGGAAAGCCGGCATCGGCCTGCAAGCGAATGCACATGATGTTGCGCTGGCTTTGTCGTAAGGACGGCATCGTTGACCTTGGAATCTGGGATAGCGTGCACCCTTCGCAGCTGATGATCCCCGTTGATGTACACGTTGCCCGCACGGCACGCCTTCTGGGGTTGGTGACCCGTAAGCAGAACGACCGCCGCACGGTAGAGGAGCTTACCTCAAGGTTACGTGAGCTCTGCCCCGAGGATCCCATCCGTTACGATTTCGCGCTTTTTGGCGTGGGCGAGGCCGGTGACACGTTCATCGGTACAATGACTGAAGAATAAATACAAATGGCGGCCTGTGGCCGCAAAGCAAAATAAACGAAATGGCTAAAATTACAAAAGAAGATGCGTTGAATTATCACGCAGGGCGACGCCCGGGTAAGATTGAGGTTGTCCCCACCAAACCATACTTTACACAGACAGACCTTTCATTGGCATACTCTCCTGGTGTTGCCGAGCCTTGTCTCGAGATCCAGAGCGACCCGCAGAATGCCTACAAATATACCGACAAGGGTAACCTTGTTGCCGTAATCTCAAACGGTACAGCTGTGCTCGGTCTCGGCAACATCGGTGCCGTTGCAGGCAAGCCCGTTATGGAGGGTAAGGGACTCCTTTTCAAGATCTATGCAGGTATCGACGTATTCGATATCGAGGTGGACGAGGAGAACCCCGAGAAGTTCATCGAGGCAGTGAAGGCAATTGCCCCAACATTCGGTGGTATCAACCTTGAGGACATCAAGGCGCCTGAGTGCTTCGAGATCGAGCGTCGTCTCAAGGAGGAGCTTGATATCCCCGTAATGCACGATGACCAGCACGGTACAGCAATCATCTCTGCCGCTGGTCTTCTGAACGCCCTTGAGGTGAACGGCAAGGATATCTCTGATGTTAAGGTCGTGGTGAACGGTGCCGGTGCGGCAGCCATCTCATGTACCAAGCTCTACATCGCCCTTGGTGTAAAGAAGGAGAACGTGGTGATGCTCGACAGCCGTGGCGTAATCAGCACTGAGCGCACAAACCTCACAGCCGAGAAGCTTGAGTTTGCTACAACACGTACCGACATCCACACTCTCAAGGAGGCTGTCGCTGGTGCCGACGTGTTCCTTGGCCTTTCAAAGGGTAATGTCCTCACAAAGGATATGGTACGTTCAATGGCCAACGATCCAATCGTGTTCGCTCTTGCAAACCCTGAGCCAGAGATTACATACGAGGATGCGATGGACAGCCGTCCCGACGTTCTCATGAGTACAGGCCGTAGCGACTATCCGAACCAGATCAACAACGTAATCGGTTTCCCATACATCTTCCGTGGTGCGCTCGACGTAGCTGCCACAGCAATCAACGAGGAGATGAAGCTCGCCGCAGTGCGTGCTATTGCCGACCTTGCAAAGCAGCCCGTTCCCGAGATCGTGAACAAGGTATACAAGGTAGGTCACCTCTCGTTCGGCCGTGATTACTTCATTCCAAAGCCAGTAGACCCACGCTTGCTCGTTGAGGTATCTACAGCAGTTGCTAAGGCCGCTATCGAGAGCGGTGTGGCACGCAAGACAATCACCGACTGGGACAAGTACAAGGAGCACCTTCTCGAGTTTATGGGCCGCGAGTCAAAGCTCACACAGCAGCTTCACGACATGGCACGTACCGAGACACAGCGTATTGTCTTTGCCGAGGGCGCACACCCTTCAATGATGAAGGCTGCCGTTCAGGCAAAGGAAGAGGGCATCTGCCAGCCAATTCTTCTTGGTAACGACGAGATCATCTACAAGCTTGCCGAGGATCTCGGCCTTAGCCTTGAGGGCATTGAGGTCGTTAACCTCCGTCACCCCAACGAGCGTGAGCGTCGCCAGCGCTATGCAAGAATCCTTGCCGACAAGCGCCAGCGCGAGGGCTACACCATTGAAGAGGCAAGCGACAAGATGTACGAGCGCAACTACTTCGGTATGATGATGGTCGAGACAGGCGATGCCGACGGTTTCATCACAGGTCTTTATACAAAGTACTCTAATACCATCAAGGTAGCCAAGGAGGTTATCGGTATGCAGGAGGGCTTCAGCACCTTCGGTACAATGCACATCATCAACTCAAAGAAGGGAACATACTTCGTTGCCGACACACTCATCAACCGTGCACCCGAGACATCTACACTCATTGACATTGCACGCCTTGCCGAGAAGTCAGTACGTTTCTTCAACCACACACCTGTGATAGCAATGGTATCTTACTCTAACTTCGGAACGGACCAGGGCGGTAGTGCCGAGAGAGTGCGTCAGGCTGTGTCACACATCCACCAGAACTACCCCGATTGGTTGCTCGACGGTGAGATGCAGGTGAACTTGGCAATGAACACCGAGTTGCGTGACAAGAAGTATCCTTTCACAAAGCTCTTCGGTAAGGACGTGAATACATTGGTGTTCCCTAACCTCAACTCGGCAAGTTCATCATACAAGATGCTCCAGGCACTCTCTAACGATGCTGAGATCATCGGACCTATCCAGATGGGATTGAACAAGCCAATCCACTTCATCGATTTCGAGAGCTCAGTCCAGGAGATTCTCAACGTAACAGCCGTTGCCGCAATCGATGCCATGGTGAACAAGAACAAGTAAGAGATACTTGCCAGAATATTATGGGCGCTCACAGAAAAAGTGAGCGCCCATTTTTTTTTGTATATCGTCCGCTTGTAGTGGCGGGAGATGCCGCCCTTTTCACTTGCATTGCTGTTGTTTTGCGGGCAGACACACCGGTCTGCCCCTTCCGTATACATGGGACACACGCGATAACAATGTAGGGGTGAACCGATGTGTTCACCCAGTAGCCAGTAATGTCTCAATAACTGAATGTAAATGAGGAATTTGAAGATAAACGTAATGCGGAAATTCTCTTTTTATTAGCTCTCCACCACCGGCAGGCTGTTCTTCCATCGCTCGGCATATGAATCCAGTATCGCGCGGACGTTCTTGCCAATGACAGTGTAGTCCGCGGTTTTGAGGTTCGCAAGCGATACGCGGATGCTCCATTCCGGGCCGTCGAAACCGCCACCGTTCAGCACAACGAGCGACGTCTCCGTTGCCAGACGGAACACTACGTCCAGCGGGCTGTGGTTCAGGCGTAGCCACTCCACGAAGTCCTTGCCATAGAAACGCTTTGCCCAAACAAGCAGGTCAATCTCGGAGTAATAGCCGGCGCGTAATGGGTCGGGTAGCAGAGTAAAGCCCATACTGCTCCACAGCGCCTCAAGGCGCTCCTGTATGATGCTGAGCATCTTTTGCCTGAAGTTGTCGCCCTCGCGCTTGTCAATGATGGAGTAGAGCGCGAACAGTGTCATCTGCATCTGCTGTGGCAACGATAGGCCGGCGGTGTGGTTCAGCCCCACCTGACGGCTGTCGGCAACCATGCGGTCAATGAAGCGCATGTTCGCCACGTCGTTCCTTATGCTGCCGTATCGTTGCTGCATCTCGCTCTTGCGCTTGCGTGGCAACCTCTCAATGAGTCTGTCGAATATGTTGTCGCGGTGCAGTGCAATGACGGCAGAGCGCCAGCCTGTAGCGCCGAAATACTTTGAGAACGAGTAAACGCATATGGTGTTGTGAGGTAACCTTGCAAGCAGTGACTGGAAGCCCGGCACATACGTAGCGTACACGTCATCGGTCACAATCATAAGGTTCGGGTTCCACTTGCTCACAATCTCCACCAACTGCTCCACGGTGTCATTGGCCAACGCGTAGCTTGGCGGGTTGCTCGGGTTCACAATGAACAGCGCCTTATATTCAGGGTCGCGCAACCTGTTCAGTTCCTTCTCCTCATATTGCCACAGGTGCATGCCTTCATCGTTCATCTTGGCCGCAGGAATCTCCGTTACCCTGTAGTTGTAGCGGTAGAGCTTGGGAATCTCAATGTATGGCGTGAACACAGGCGTCATCAGCGCAACCCTGTCGTCCCTCTCCAATAGCCTGTTCTGTTGCAGACTGTCGAAGATGTAGCACATGGCCGCAGTTCCGCCCTCCGTGGCAAACAGGTCGATCTCGCCCTGTGGCGGACGCCCGTCGCACAGCTCCTGCGCTATGTAGTCACGCACGGCTATCTCGGTGTGCTTGAGTATGCGGTCGGGCACGGGGTACTGGTCGCCTATGACGCTCTCGGCCCACTCATGCACCAGTGTGTCACTGTCTACCGAATGCTCGTTGAGCATGTAGTTGTAGCACTTCTCAAGGAACTCGGCCCCGGCCTCGTTGTGGTGTTCCTTGATGAACGCCATAAAGCGTGCCGCTATGCCCTTTTTCTGCGGTATACCCGCCAGACCCTCGGGGCACTCCCAATCCCTGCGGCACTCCGCAAGGCCGAACTTACCCAACAGGAAGAACGCCTCGCGTGGCAATGTCGCAATCCAGTTAGGGTTGCCTCGTCCCGCATTCAGCATCGTACGCATCATGCGGCGAATGCTCTCATCGGCAAGCTCAATCAAACGGTCCTTGAGTTCAAAAGGACTTATTTTCTCCATCTCCTTCTCAAAGGAACTGACCTCACTGTGGTCGTTAAGTAAATTATTCATAATTTAAAAAGTTAAAACTGAAAACTGAAAGCGTTAGCGCTTTATCTCCTCGCTGTTTCCTTTTATTATTCTTTATTGCATGAATAGTACGTTAATTTTTATTTTAGTAATAATATAGCAGTTGACCCATAACCAAAGGATTAATGTCATCCCGACAGAGCGGAGCGACGAGGGATCTCTAAAACCATATTTGAGATTTTTTCGGGCAAGCCCTCAACAACACGTCTCACGTACGTTGACTTTAGCCCCTTCGGGCGTCGACCGTTGGTTCGAAATGACACTAACGACGGGTTATCATTATTTGGGTCAACATCTATATTATTACCTATTTCAGCGCGAAGATAATCAAATTATTCAAGATTTCCATTCTTTGCTGAAATCTATCTCGAAAAGCCAATATGGTAGACGTGGTACGTTCATTTCATATTCGTATACTAAGTATTGGAAAATTGAAGGGAGTTCGAATTTGCTGTCTTTGAAGTAGTTGGCGATATCCATAAGGTCGATGCAGATACCCCGTCTTTGCCTTGCTGTCTTGCCGAATGCACCCTCGGTTCTCTCGTATACCTCCCTAATGTCGGTCTTTCCGCTGTAGAAGGCTGTTGACGGGAACTCTATCCTGTATTCCACGCAATCGCGCTTGAACATTATCGGTATGTTCAGGTATACGTTATCCTGCAATTGCTCTTTGCTGTCGCTCGGCCCCCAGTAACGCCCCGAGAACATCTGCGTCAAGGGCAAGAGGTCGAACGCGGCAATGGTCTTCTTCTTTATGACCACGGGTGCGGGCAACCTGCATGCACTTTTGACTCCGACGCGCCTTTTCAATTGGTCTATGAACGTTGTTTGGCTCAAGTCGATTGTGATATCGGCCGACGTCCTGTTGAATATGCTCAACGTAATCACGTAAGGACACATTTCGCATGTGATTATCACATACTTGTCATTGTAGGCCCACAGGACTTTCCCGCCAGGGCGTTCCCTCTTGGCTGGATTGGCATCAATGAATGCCGGCATCTCTTCTATTTGCTTGGGCGCGCAAATGTAAAGTAACAACAGACTAAAAAATGTTGTTAAAATAATCCCTATTCCAATTTGCATAATATATATATAGTTAAAGGTTATATATAGTGCTATTTGTGGTTATACGTATAACAGAATAGGGGTTGTTTTTGTTCACATCCGTTGCCGGTCTGTGATTTCTGCCTGGTATGCCGTCGTAATCTTGTTCCTGCTTCTTACAAATATAATATGCGCAGGTAGCGGATTGCAAGTATTTAACAAAGTTTATGTGTGTGATTGGTTGGGTGGGGTGCGGATGTTTGTAATTACCCAGATACTCCCATGCTGTCAAATGACAGAATGATGAAGACAACAGCATCGTAGGGGGTGACCGATGTGTCGCCCGCAAAACGCGAATGACTGCGGGGATTTAATGCGCGATGTACAATTGGGCGAATACGCTGGTTCGCGGTATTTGAATGTCTTATATTTCACCTACTCCCAGGTCGGTGTTGTCAATGAGCACCTCAATCCTGTTATCGTCCTTTATCTGTGGATATACCTCCTTTATGAACCACTGCGCCAGCTCCTCGTCACGCTTGACGGGTGTACTGTTGTTGCAGAACAGGTTTACGCTGAAGTATTCAAAATGTTGCTTGGCGGTCTCGATGTCGTTCAATATCCTCTCTTTGCTGTCGCCTTGGGTACAGCAGAGCAGGCATACGCCCTTGAAGTGCTGTGCCACATCGCTGGCTGTCACGCTGTCGGGTACTCCTTTTGACCAACTGCGGCGCAGTGTCTGGTCGAAGCTCTCAATGCCACAGCGGAACTTTACCGTTGCCGGTGCAAACTGCTTGGCGAAATCGGCTAAACGGTTCCTGTACATAAAATGCGCCTCGAACCACAGCTCCTCGATGCCTTTCTTATTAACCACCTTTTTGATGTAGTCTATGGTCTCCTGGTCAAGTTCCATTGCCGAGCCGGAGTTGATGATATCCAACCTCCTGTACTTGCCCGTCACGCGGTCAAGTACCGCCTTGTTGGTAGCGAATGGGGTGGGGCTTGCGTCGCTGTGGTAGTCGCAGAATGTGCACTTGCCCCAACGGCAACCCGTTCCCTGTAAAAGCAGGAACTCACGCTGTAGCTTGGTGTCTATGAGAGAATATCGGTCCATAATCTTTTTAAAGCACGGCAAAGGTAATGTTTTTTTGATAGAGTGGGGCGATTGGAGTGGAAAAGAGTGTGTATGCTGGTGGGTGCAACAACAGATTGGGAGCAAAACTTGTTGTAAGTTTTACTCCCACTCGACTAGAACAGTTAAATATCGGTTAAATGTTTTAACTTTATTATCAATACTTTAACACTAAATTTTGCCTTTGATTTAGCAAACTGGTGTCAAAGACTGGTGTCGATGATTGTTTTTCTTTCTTGTTGATTATGCAGGAATGCGTTAGCTGAAATTAATTGTTTACTCGTTTATTATAACGTAACTTTGCTGATACAATGGCATTATGTTTTTTGTATAATATGTAAATTCATCATCTGGATATTCTTTTTTTGATGTTTTGAATGTTTCAAAATAAATATTCCTAGACTTGTATTGTAACACATTGTGTTTATAGGTTTGTTTCCCATTGTTGTATGTCTGCTCAATAACTATTTCTTTAGGCCTTTTGAATTTTTTTAGTTTTGAATTATAAATACCCAAACTGATGTCATCTTCGTATTCAATATTTGCATAAACTTGAATTAACTTATTATTTTGGAATAACAAAAGTATGTAATCGTACGAAATGCCATTTTTT
>JAFYWE010000220.1 GCA_017558165.1 Bacteroidaceae bacterium | reverse complement strand
TCTTCGTCGACCTTCCCGAGGCCAAGATTCGTGGCTACAAGCCAGGACGCTTTTCATTCAATGTCACCGGCGGACGTTGCGAGGCTTGTAGCGGAAACGGATATAAGACGCTGGAGATGAACTTCCTGCCCGACGTGATGGTGCCTTGTGAGGTGTGTCACGGAAAGCGTTACAACCGCGAGACTCTTGAGGTGCGCTACAAGGGCAAGTCTATTGCCGACGTGCTTGACATGACTATAAATATGGCGGTGGAGTTCTTTGAGAATGTACCTGTCATACTCAACAAGATAAAGGTACTGCAGGATGTGGGCTTGGGTTACATAAAACTTGGCCAGCCATCGACGACACTGTCGGGTGGAGAGAGCCAGCGCGTTAAGCTTGCGACGGAGCTCTCCAAACGTGATACAGGCAAGACCCTTTACCTGCTCGACGAGCCTACAACAGGATTGCATTTCGAGGATATCCGTGTGCTTATGGGGGTGGTGAATCGTCTTGTTGACAAGGGTAATACGGTTATAATAATCGAGCATAACCTTGATGTCATAAAGATGGCCGATTACATCATAGACATGGGCCCTGAGGGTGGACGTGACGGAGGTGTGGTAATGGCAACAGGAACCCCCGAGGAGGTTGCTGCCAAGGGAGTGGGGCATACTGCACCATATCTGGCCAAGGAACTTTGAGGTGTCAAGGCGGGTATCCAGGATCGGGAAAGGATCCTGATATATGTAAGACGACAGAAGGCTCTCCAAAGAGAGCCTTCTGTCGTCTTGGGTGTCGTGTGCGGAAAAGTGTTACTTGTAGGGTTCCTCTTCCTCTGCTGCAAGCGGTGTCGTATATCCGCTCTCTTGAAAATCGCTGTAGTCTTGGTTGATTTCACCGAGGACTCTATTTCGCAATTCCAGGAATTCTGCTGCTTCATTATCCGGTAGCGTGGCGAGTATCTCCTCGTCGGTGTAGGTAAGTGCTGCTGCCGCGCCATGTATCATGTCGGCAGCAATTTCACTTCCGTTTGGTCTGTTCTGCTTTTTCTCGTTCATTGTTTGGATGGGGTTGTCCGTTAAAATGTATGTTAATGGGTGTTACTGTAAATGAGCCAAATGCCAAACATTTGCCGTTGGGGTCTACGGCCTTGCTTGTTTCATGGTCTGGTTGGTGTTATATGCAAAAATAGTGAAATTCAAAAAATAGGCAATATAATCTCCATTCTGTATGGCGTCGACGGGGCTGTCAGGATGGATATATATGGCTGGGTCATTTGTATGAGTATCCGCCGTTTACCTCAATGATACTGCCGTTCACGAACTGGTTATCTATGCAGAAACGATATGCGGCTACTGTCTCCTCTACTGTGGAGAAACGGTGTATGGCTGTCTTGCGACAGATGTTGTCGCGTATCTCCTGTGGTTTGCCGGCATGCCATGGTGTCTCTACAAAGCCCGGGGCTATGGCGTTGACGGTTGTGCCTGTGCCTTCGAACTCCTTGACCAGGTTCTTTGCAAGAGCATGTACGGCGGCTTTTGTGACTCCGTATGAGAGTACGGTAGCGTGAGGGCTTATGCCCATCTGTGAGCCTGTGAAGAGTATTCTTGAGTCCGGTGCAATCAGGTTGAACAATTCGCGTATGAGTATGTAGTGCGAGTTTACGGCAATCTCCATCATTGCATCCCAATCGCAGTCGGTAGCTTCGGTGAAAGATCTTCTTATTGATGTTCCTGCGTTGCACACTATGCAGTTTATGGTGTCGCATCTCTCCTTTATGTATGAGATGAAACCATACATCTGTTTGCGGTCACTCTGGTCAACCTTGATAGCCTCAAAGTTGTCCAACTCCTCTGTCGGTGCGTTGTGGGCATATGTCGCGTATACGTAATATCCCTTCTCTATAAGCATTCTTGCCACTCCCAGGCCAATGCCTGACGTGCCGCCTGTGACTATTGCTGTCTTCATATTTCCATAAAGTTTTTACGTTCAGTGAACTCTTGCATTACCCTTGCCATCGCTATGCTTTCGCGCTTCGTAAGGCGGGATGTGGAGAAACGTCCGTTGAGTATGCATGACACCCACTCCTGTATTTCGTATCGTAGGCCTTCGTCATCCCATCTATAAAAGAATTTCTTGTTCTTGTTCTGGTCCTCGTAGCGCAGTTCAAAATAGTTGGTCTTCCACCATGGAGCCTCTACGTAGGCATATCCTTTTGTTCCTGAGATGATGAGGTTGCCCTCGGTCTTTACTCCAAGTCCCAGTTTGAATGAGCATACTGCAGTGGGGTATTGCATGACGCCCTTGGTGTAGATGTCGACGCCGTTCTCCATTCGTGAATATATGTTCAGTCCTTTGTATTCTGTACCCAAGAGCTTGAAGATGGGCAGTAATGGGTAGACGGCCGATTCGTACATCGAGCCACCTGCCTGCGCGGGGTCGAACTCGCGGCGGCTCTTGTCGGGGAGTAGGCGCGATAGTGATGCCTCAATATCCACGACTTCTCCAATGGCACCGCTCTTTATCATCACGATAAGGTGGTTGAAGGCGGGACAGTGCGCTGTCTTGTGAGCTTCCATGAGTACCACTCCCTGTTCTTCGGCAAGGGCGTACAGTTCGGTTGCCTGCTGCTCTTCCAGAACAAGCGGTATCTCGCACAGTACGTGCTTCTTTGCCTGGAGTGCCTGCTTGCAGTAGCCGTAATGGCTGAGGTGGGGTGTGGCAATGTATATTGCATCGCTTTCATCAAGTAGGGCATCGAATGTGGAATAGCTTTTAGGCAGGTTGTGTAGGGAAGTGAAACTTGCGAGGGTGTCGTTGTCGTGGTCATATGCTCCAATGACCTCGACTCCGCTCACGAATCCGGCTTCGGGGACAAAGCGTCGTGCGATGTTACCGCATCCTACTATGCCCAC
>JAFYWE010000219.1 GCA_017558165.1 Bacteroidaceae bacterium | reverse complement strand
AAGAAGTTGTTTAAATTTATGTCCTTGAAATTTTTATAGAACTTTTTTAGAGTGTTTTTTTATTTTTCAAAGGCGCATAGCGGGCTATGTAACTGCGAAAAAGGGAAAAACAGGCAAAAAAGGGCATAAAAAGACAAGCATTTCTTGAGGACAATGTAAATAATATTTTTGAAAGAAATTTAAACAGCTTCTAAGATCATAGAAATAGTAATAATCATAAAAATAATCAACTATGTTGAAGAAAGTATTATTTGTCGCTATTGCGATGTTTGCATTGACTGCAAATCTGTGTGCACAGAAGTCAAGAATGTATGTGAAGGAGTTTACAAAAGTAGAGGGTGTGTCCGATGATGATTTCCAGAAAGTACGTGCCGCTGTAATTAGCGCACTAAACGAGTCACAGCGTTTTGAACTGCTCGATGCAACAACACTTAGTTCTATAGCCGAGGAGGAGGCCCGTCGTCAGAGCGAGTCTGCCATCCATGATGAGACAGCCCGTACCGAGATGGTCCAGACAAAAGCAAATAACTACATCCTTGATGGTGTCGTTACAGCTTGTACCGTGAAATCCAATGCAAAGGACGGCAAGACTGCTTTTACCTGTGTGCTCACTTATTCTGTCACAGTAACGGATGTTGCCAACAATGCTACTGTGGCAACAAAGAAGTTCGACCATTCTCCTACAGGTCTTGGCGGTACACTCGGTAAGATCCTTGATGAGTCTACAAGTGAAGAGGGTGCGAAGACAAGTGCTATCAACAGCATAAAGAGTGATATCGTAAACTTCCTTATCGAGGAGTTTCCATTGAAGGGTGAGGTCTATGCCGAGGATCTTGTAATCAAGAAGGACAAGCTTGTAAATTGCTATATAAACTTGGGTAGCAATGCCGGTGTCAAGGTCGGTGACTGGTTCGCAATCCTGGAGGTGCAGACAAAGGTCGGCAAGACTATCGAGAAAGAGATCGGTCGTCTTAAGATAATTGAGGTTGACGAGGATATTGCAAACTGTAAGGTTGCAAAGGGTGAGAAGGAGGTGAAGAATGCAATGGATAGATACTTGGACAATTGCGATAGTGATCCTAATGTGAAGCTGCTCCGCGTGAAGTCTATTCCAGAGCCTTTATTCGCGTTCTAAGATATAGTTTCTATGGAAAGAAGGCCGCCCAAATGAATGGGCGGCCATAAGGTAACCATTATAAAATACAATTACGGTTATGAAAAGGATCTTTACACTTTTGGCAGTGCTGTTATGTATGGGAGGTCTCCAGGCGCAGGACTACCTTCAGATTGTGACATTTGAATCGGAGAGTGGAGTGAATGGCGTGTTTATTACTGCCGGTGCCGCAGATGACAAGAAAGGCGTGGAGAGTGATGCTGTAAAATCATTGTTCTATACACTTATGTTCAGCGGTGTTGAGGGTGTCAACAATGACAAGCCTCTTGTATACAACAGTAATCCGTCTTATACGAACTCTTTCTTTAACAGTGCAGCCCGTTATGTGGGTTATGTGGTCGAGGCGAAGGAGGTCGATAAGCCGAAGAAGGTCGGTGGTCGCTATCAGGGTACATATCGCGTGACTATCAGGCTCAAGCAACTCATTAACGACGTGAAGAAGAATACAGGCGGTAAGGAGGCTGAGCAGAAGGCAGAAAAGGAGGCGAAGCGTCTTGTCCCTAAGCCAAAGATAATGGTTGTTCCGTTCAGGAAAGATGGAGAGGACTACAAGGCGATCCTTGAGAATGACCGCGACCTGCGTGCTGCGGTAAGTGAGGTGCAGAAAGGTTTCGAGGCTCTTGATATCGAGACCGAGAGCATTCTTTCAAGCCACAACAGCAACAACCGCCGTGCGCAGTATGAGGAGAGCGTTGATGCCGCCTCGTCAAACCTTAAGCAGTTGCTACTCTCTGCTGATGCCGATGTATATGTGGTTGTAGATCTTGAGAAGAACATAAGTTCCAGTGGCTCAAGCGTGTCGGTAATACTTACAGCCTATGAGACTGCCACGGACAATATCTGGGCTACCGAGAACAGCTGGACGAACCGTTTCAACACAACCAACATAACTGCACTCTGCTCATACGCAGTACGTGACTATCTGCCTTCGTTCCTTGAGCAGATCGTGAAGAACTACAACGAGCCATCAAGTATCGTGATACAGTTCTCGGTAAAGAACGGTTCAATGGTGTCCATGCGTGACCGTTGCAGTAACGGCCGCCGTCTGTCCGATGTCATTCAGGAGTGGCTTGATGACAATGCACACGATGGCGAGTACCATGTCCAGGGAATTGTTGACGAGTCGGCTGTCTTTGATGACGTGCTTATCCCTAAGGCCGATGAGAAAGGCAAGAAGATGAATGCTGAGAAGTTTGGCAGCAGACTGTGTGATGCTCTCTACGCTGTTGGTGTGGATACAGAATACAATACCGAGGGAAACAATGTTCTAATAACCGTTTTATCAATTGAATGATTATGAAAAAGACCGGACATGACACATTTGCAAGAGTGCTGTCTGTGCTCGTTGCAATGCTTGGTGCCATACAATGTATGGCGCAGGCCCCGGCGTGGGTTACCCAACGCCCGGTTTCCGATAAGGAATACATAGGAATAGGTATTGCAGGATTGTCCGATGACGATTACATGAAGGTCGCTGCTCAGAATGCACTTGCCGACATAGCATCACAGGTCGCAACAAAAGTGGAGAATGAGTCTTTTCTTCATACGGTGGATGTTGACGGAAAGTCACGTCAGCTATTTGAGGACAAAATCATAAACAGGATGGCTGCCTGGATTGAGGGTGCCGAACTCAAGGATAGCTACACTGGTGAAGGCAAATACTATGTCTACTACACTTTGGACAAGAAAGTTTACAAAAAGAACAGCGAGGCCCGCCGCGACGAGGCTATAAAGAAAGGTGCCGATTACCTCATGAAAGGACGTGCGGCCGAGGATGGAATGAACCTTGCACAGGCGGTCCAGCTCTATGGTAAGGGACTTGAGGCAGTAGAGCCTTGGCTTTTCCTTGATCTCAGTACCAATGTGGACGGTCGCAAGACCGATATCCCTGCTGAGCTTTATGATGCATTCATAAACGTATTCAGCGGAATGGCGCTTACTACAAACAGCGTAAATCTGGAGGGTGAACCGTTCAAGCCGGTCAAGTTGCCGGTGGCTGCCTGTCTTTCACGTAACGGGTACGTTATTCCGAACGTGAAGCTGAAGGCTGAGTTCGTCACAGGAAGCGGTGCTGTCACTCCTGCCATCGAGACCGATTACAACGGAACAGCCGAATTCTACATTACCAATATCACGTCAAAGGACCAGATTCAGGAAATACGTATAGCTGTCGACGACAGCTTTATCTCGGCTCTTCCCAAGAGTTACCGTGAGTTGTTGCAGAACCAGACCTGGCCTGCTGCTAAGGTAACCGTGACACTCGCAAAGGGAGCGACTACGGCCTATCTTTATATGAACGAGCAGAATGACCTTGAGGGTATCGAACTCTATCTGAACAAGATTCTGGCAAATAATCATTTTGCTGTCACTGAGGACCCCGATGCGGCCGAGTGTTTCATTGATATATCCACAATGATGGATCTTGGTGAGACCGTTAAGGGCAAGATTGATCTTAACAGTTGCTATTGCACGCTTGTAGTCAAGATCTATAACAACAGGAACCAGCAACTGCTTCTTGATTACAGCGAGAACCGTGTGAAGGTACTCGTTCCCCAGAACAAGAGTGCAGAGGAGACCATATCAATGTGCATCAACGAGGTGATGAAGCGTGTAAAACGCAACCTCCCCGCAAAGATGCAGAAGATAAACCTATAAAAGACAATAATCATTAAAATCGCAAGATTATGAAAAAGATTGCCATCTATGCAATGTGCCTTTTTGCCGTTGTGACATTGGACAGTTGCCGTTCTTCAAAAGAGGTGAGTCCTATCGATACTTTTATAATGCCATGTTCTGATATGGTCAAGAGTGAGGGTGCCTTGCGCGCATGGGCTTCGGGTGCCTCTGACAATGAGGCTACTGCACGCAAGAAAGCTGTAACAGCCGCTTCGGCCGAGCTTGCCGCGATGCTTTCAAAGACAGTCCAGGCAACGACCGAGGATTATAGCTCCGTGCTAACCGAGTCGGAGAATGTGCTCTCGAAGTCTTTCATGAGTGACAAGACAAAGACAATTGTTGATAAGACAATATCCGGTGCCACAATAATCTGTGACCGTTGGAGCAAGGATTCGAACGGACAGTATACCAACTACATTGTCCTTGAGCTCAAGGGTGCCGATTATCTCAAGGCCTTGTATGAGGAACTTGGCAAGAATAGTGCGGAGTCCATCAACAAGGAGTTGCTGGAAAAATTGTTCCTTGAAAACATAAACAAGCAGTCAGCGAAATAAAAACAGCTATGGCCGGTAATGGTCCGATGTCGATAAATTGGACTTATTGCCGGCCTGTTGACATTATTCCTTCAAATCCTGCCGTTTTTACGCAAGTTTTTACTATCTTTGCGCCCGATTACGGGGAGCGCTTGCTCTCTGTCCATGAAAGACAATATTAACGAAAAAAGAATATAGTTATGATTAATGCTCAGGACATTAAAATCGGTACAGCTATCCGTATGGATGGCAAGTTGTATTTCTGCATCGACTTCTTGCACGTAAAGCCAGGTAAGGGTAACACCTTCATGCGTACAAAGCTGAAGGACGTTGTTGACGGCTACGTATTGGAGCGTCGCTTCAACATCGGTGAGAAGCTCGAGGACGTACGCGTTGAGCGTCGCCCATACCAGTATCTCTATCAGGAGGGTACCGACTATGTATTTATGAACCAGGAGACATATGAGCAGGTTAACATCGCTGCAGAGCAGATCAACGGTGTAGCTTATATGAAGGAGGGTATGATCCTTGAGGTCGTTACTGACGCTTCAACCGAGACTATCCTTTTCGCTGACATGCCTATCAAGGTAGTTCTTGCAATCACCTACACCGAGCCAGGTCTCAAGGGTGATACAGCTACAAACGCTACAAAGCCAGCTACATTGGAGACAGGTGCCGAGATCCGCGTTCCTCTCTTCATCAACGAGGGCGAGCTCGTTGAGGTTGACACACGTGACGGTTCATACGTAGGTCGCGTAAAGGCATAAATCTTGACTCATTAAAAGGTGATTACTGCGTTATACGGCAAGGCGTAAATCCTCATTTACCAAAAGTAAACTCCGGTTTACGCCTCTACCGCAAGCCTGGTTCTCACGCTTTTAAATGGACAAGTTTAACTTTAAAAACCTGAAGATTTGTTATACTCTATAATTGTCCCAGTTTACAACAGACCGGGTGAGGTAAAGGAACTTCTCGAGAGTCTGTCGGCTCAGACGGTAAAACCTTTTGAGTTGGTGATTATAGAGGATGGCTCAAAAGAACGATGTGATCATTTGCTTGATCACTATCGTTCTTTTTTTGCTATCCACTACTACTACAAGGAGAATTCGGGCCGTAGCGATACCCGCAACTACGGTATGGCACGCGCCAACGGCGATTACTTGCTATTCTTCGATTCTGATGTCATCCTTCCGCCGTTCTATTTCGAGAAGCTCGAGGCAGCTATGGCTGCCGACTACTGCGACTGCTTCGGAGGCCCCGATGCGGCCGATGATTCGTTCTCGGATATGCAGAAGGCCGTGAGTCATGCCATGACCTCTTTCTGGACAACGGGCGGTATACGTGGCGGAAAGGCCGTGATGGAGAAGTTCTGCCCGCGCACCTTCAACATGGGTCTCTCGAAGGCCGTGTATCAGAAGGTGGGTGATTTCAAGGATATGATGGGCGAGGATATTGACCTGAGCATACGCATACGCAATGCAGGGTTCAGGACACGTCTCATACGCGAGGTGTTCGTGTACCACAAGCGCCGTATCGACCTCAGGCGTTTCTACAAGCAGGTGAACAACTTCGGCCAGGCACGCATATGGCTCCAGCTCATCCATCCGGGTTCGCTCAAGCTAGTGCATACAGCCCCTGCGGCAATGCTCGTGATGGGCGTGATGCTGTTGGTGGCATCTCTCTTCTTCCCATGGCTGTTGCTGTTGCCTCTGCTTTATTTCATGCTCATCCTTGTCGATTCGCTCCTCAAGAACAAGAGCATGAAGGTGGCTGTTCTCTCTGTGATGGCGGCAGCTGTGCAGATAACGGGCTATGGAATGGGCTTCCTCAAGGCCTTGTGGTTCAAGATGATACTCAAACAGCCGCTTGAGACAAAGGAGAGCCTTACCAAACTATACAACCGAGGATAATGTCCGAGAAGAAACCCAGCATAAAGGAGTGGCCTCTTGACGAGCGACCTCGCGAGAAGGCAATGATGCACGGTATATCTACACTGAGCAAGGCCGAGCTTTTGGCCATACTCATAGGTATCGGAAATGACGAGGAGAGTGCTGTGGGGCTCATGAAAAAGGTCCTTACATCGTGCAATGACAGCATTGCCGAGCTTGCGCGCCTCACCATTGACGACCTGTGCCAGTTCAAGGGTATCGGTCCCGCAAAGGCAATATCCATACAGGCCGCTTGCGAACTGTGGAAACGCCGTGCCATGGACGAACGCCCCGAGCAGGCACGCATACTCTCGTCAAGGGCACTGTTCGAGTACTTCCACCCCCTGTTGTGCGACTCCCCCGTGGAGCAGTGCTATGTGCTGTTGCTCAACAATATGAATCGTGTCATTGACCACGTGCTCATTGCGACAGGCGGTTTGACTGCCACCGTGGTGGATATACGTCTTGTGATGCGTGAGGCACTGCTGAAACGCGCCACGGCAATAGCTCTCTGCCACAATCATCCGTCGGGCAATCTGCGTCCCAGCAGTGACGATGACAAGCTCACGGCAAACGTGTCGGGTGCGTGCAAGGTGATGAACATACGTATGCTCGACCACATAATATTAACAGATACTGCATATTACAGTTATAATGATGAGGGCCGCCTATAATGCGGTTACAACATATGGAGAAGATTGAACTTGAAGAGAAGATTGTCGAGATGGTAAAGACGGTCTATGACCCTGAGATTCCCGTCAATGTGTACGACCTCGGTCTCATATACCGCATTGAGCTCAAGGATGACAACTCTGTCGATATCGACATGACATTGACTGCGCCTAACTGTCCTGCAGCTGACTTCATGATGGAGGATGTGAGGATGAAGGTCGAGTCCATTGAGGGCATAACTGCCGTTAACCTCAATCTGGTGTTCGAGCCGGAGTGGAGCCAGGATCTCATGACTGAGGAGGCAAAGCTTGAACTTGGCCTGCTGTGATGACGGCCTTTCGCCTGTAAAAACCTATAGTATACTATGAAGAAGATATATTTCCTTTCCGATGCGCACCTTGGCTCATGGGCCATTGAGCACCCACGCACTCACGAGCGCCGTCTTGTGTCGTTCCTCGACAAGATAAAGGACGAGGCCGCGGCGGTGTATATGCTTGGCGATATGTTCGATTTCTGGTACGAGTACAGGTATGCCGTGCCCAAGGGCTTTACACGTTTCCTTGGCAAGGTGTCCGAGCTGACCGACAGGGGAGTGGAGATACACTTCTTCACCGGCAACCACGACATGTGGTGTCTTGACTACTTCGAGAAAGAGTGCGGTATGATTATCCACCGAGAACCCTGTCTTGTTGAACTCCATGACAAGGAGTTCTTCCTTTCCCATGGTGACGAGTTCTCTACCGAGAAGAGCTTCCGCATCCTGCGTTCGATATTCCACAACCGTTTCCTTCAGTGGATGTTCTCGATGGTACACCCCCGCTGGAGCCTGTGGATGGGACATGCCTGGGCGCGTCACAGCATGCAAAAGCATAAGGTCAAGGGCGATACTCCGTTTAAGGGCATTGACAACGAGGACTGTACGCTCTTTGCACGCAAGTACATCAAGACTCACCCCGATGTCGACTGCTTCATCTTCGGCCACCGTCACGTCGACGAGGACCTGATGCTTGACGGCACAGCGCGTTGCATATTTCTTGGTGACTGGATAGGCACATTTGCCTATGTGGTCTTCGACGGCAAGAGCATTGAGAGGAAATACTACATAGAAGGAGAAAGCAAAGATATCTGAAAAAGGGACCGCCAAGGTCCCTTTTTCAGATATCTTCAATGCCGTTTCTCGTTCGTTAAGCCCTTTGGGCTTGAAACTCGGCTGCACTCGCTGTACAATTACAAGCAAGCTTGCATAGCGCTCATTGGCACGAGCTTTCATCGTTATTCCCCAGCTTCGCGGTAAAGGTCTTTGGCAAGGCTCTTGTCACGCTTCACTCCAATACCGTTGAGGTAACAGTCGGCAAGGGCCTTTGTGCCGCGCTTGTCGCCTTGCCGGTGCAGCTTAAGTGCGTTCTTGTATATGTTTTCGCCGTCACCGGTAGAACGGCAATATTGTATCATATAATCGAGCGCATCGGCATGTCCCTTGTCCGCAGAACGCGATACGCAATCAATGACACTACCCAGTATATTGTCATTTCTTATCTCCAGGCGTTGCATGCGCATAGCGTAAAGATAAAGTGCCTCAGGATGCCCTGCAATGGAGGCTTTCCTTAACAATGAGTCTGCAATGGCAAGGTCGAACGGGGCTCCATTCCCGTACAAATAACATTTTGCCAGTTCGGTCTGTGCATCTACATGTTCCTGTTCCGCAGCTTTCTCAAGCCAATGAACAGCCGTCGCAGGTGAAGCTTCTGTACCTTCACCATTCAGGAGCATCATCGCATACTCGTACTGCGCCGGTGCATAGCAGCTGTCGGCTGCCTGCTTGAGGAACTCAAGTGCATGGAAATAATCTTTATTTAGCACAAATCCATTCTTGTAGCAACAACCTATGCGATAAAGAGCCGGAGGGTAATTATACTGTACGAGCTCAATATATGTATTAATACATTTGCTATATCGCTGTTTCTTATAAAATTCCTCGGCCTTCTCAAAGTCGGTGTTGCAACGTGCCATTAATGCTGAATCGCAAACTGTTCTTCTGCTATATTCAGCAACAACAGGAACCTGCTTCTTGTTTTCAAGGCTTTGTGCATATTCTCTGGTCTCTGTTACATTATTACTGAAGATTGTATTACCCCATACACCTACAACATCAACAATAAAGGATTCACACTCCTTATTATTATAGAATTCCACCTCTATTTTGCCGTCTGTACTATTCACTTGAGGGTTCCAAAACAGGGTGCGACGATAGTCTTTGTCGTCGGGCTTCATTCGGCTATAGTCGGGAGAGTAAAACTGTTTGCTTTCACTGTATCCCTGCAATGATGTATATCTTTGTGCACTCGATGTGTTGCTGAAATCAGGTATTATACCGGATATTGAATCTGCGGCATTGAACGGAACAAAACAAGCCAGATGGTCGGGATGGTCATTTCTGCAGAATCCAAGTTCGTCATTTGCTCTACGTACAGCATTCATACGCTCAAAAGTAGTTACCGTTTCATCATTATCCCATCCAGGTATTAAGAATGCCGTGACTCCGTCTTCTGAAAGAAACCCTTCGTAAAAATAGCTGTATCTGTT
>JAFYWE010000218.1 GCA_017558165.1 Bacteroidaceae bacterium | reverse complement strand
TGGGTTCCTACAATCTTCGTTTCCGGCAACTCCTCATTACGCTTGTTGGTCTTCTACACCAGTGCAGCGGCTACCTGGATGAATGCCTGACCGTCAGGACTGTCAGCCTTCATAGCAATCGGGATTCCGGCATCACCGCTCTCGCAGATGCTCTGCACAAGAGGAATCTGACCAATGAGCGGGATGTTGTACGCCTCGGCCATACGCTTGCCACCCTCCTTACCGAATATATAATACTTATTGTTCGGGAGTTCGGCAGGAGTGAACCAAGCCATATTCTCAACAAGACCAAGGATGGGCACAGCCACCTTCTCGTTGATGAACATGTTCACACCCTTGATGGCCGCAGCCAATGACACCTCCTGTGGTGTTGTCACCACCACTGCACCAGTAAGCGCAAGGCACTGCACTATGGTAAGGTGAATATCGCTTGTACCAGGAGGAAGGTCAATGAGGAAATAGTCGAGTTCGCCCCAAGCGGCATCGGCAATAAGTTGCTTGAGAGCATTGCTTGCCATACCTCCGCGCCACAGGATAGCCTGATCTGGATCAACGAAGAAACCTATTGACAGTATCTTCACACCATATTTCTCAATTGGAAGAATGAGGTCACGGCCGTCGATATTCTCGCTATAGGGACGCTCGTCCTCAACACTGAACATCTTGGGAATTGAAGGGCCGAAGATATCGGCATCGAGCAGACCCACCTTGTAGCCAAGGCGCGCAAGCGCTATCGCAAGGTTTGCCGACACGGTGGACTTTCCTACTCCACCCTTGCCCGATGACACGGCAATGACGTTCTTCACCTGTGGGAGGAACTTGCCCACCTCGGGACGCGCGGCCTGACGGCTGACTACACTGATGTTGCCCACAATCTCAACATCCTTGCCCACATAGGTAAGGATTGCCGTCTCGGCCGACTTCACGACAGAGCGGATGAACGGGTCGGTAGGCTTGTCAAAGACGAGCGAGAAGCTCACCTTGTTGCCGTCGATGCGTATATTGTCATCGACCATATCGGCCTCGACAAGATTCTTTCCGTTACCCGGATAGCGCACCTTCTCAAGAGCCTCAAGAATAAGTTTAGGATATAATGCCATTATAATTTTATAAAATGATATAGAAGTTGGCCCAAAGCTATAATACACAGCGTCTGTGTCATATCGACCGGATGGGAGATATCCCGCATGTTGCTTTAGAGATTCATTGACAAACACAAACCAATCGCGACCCGCACGGCACTAACCTTGTCAGTGCTACGTGCGACCTATCGCTGTTTGTGTTGTCGAACTGAACTTTCGTCGCTACGCTCTGTCGGGATGACATCAACATAAATATCTTGGGGCAACAGCCATATTGTTGCTTAATTCTATTTGTCAGTCTACATAAAAAAGCTACAGGCTTTCAGCTTTAACCTTTCCGCTTTTACCTTAAACCGTATAATCAGCCTCGGCACGTCCCTCGGTTATACCCTTGAAACACGCAGCCACAGCCGCATGCGCAGGATGCACCTTGTAGCGCTCCATGGCATCGGCATCCTCGAACGCCGACACAAGCACCGCGTCATACGCAGTACCGGCCACACAAACATTCACACCAACCTCAAGCGAGATAATCTCGGGTACTACACCCACAAGAGCCTCAAGACTCTCCTTCGCCCACTGGGCATGCTCCAACTTGCTCTTTCCGTTGGCGCCGTCAATGAAGCGCCACATTACTATATGCTTGAACATAAATTCTATGTTATTTACTTGTTTCAAGACAGCTACGCTTGCTACGTCCATAGCTGCGGTACTCATCGAGCTCTATCTCCACGTCAGGCTCCTCGTACTGCTCCTTTGCAGGGAGATTGAAAGCGATATACTTGATTGTTATTCCGCGCGACATCCACTGAGACTCATAGTATGTACGTATCTTCAGCACATCGCTCACCTCGTCACGGCCGTGCACGTCCTCTATGCACTCAACCACAGGCAACGAGTTCACCTCGGTAATGTACTTTGTATATGTGAACATGAAGTTACTGTCGGTCTTCAGGTGCACGATGGCATCCTGGGCAAGGATGTTCCTGTAACGCGCAAGGAAGAGCGACGAAGTGAGTCTCTTGGTATACTTCTTCATCTGTGGGTCGGGGAATGTGAGCCAAATCTCACTCACCTCGCCGGTTGCGAACAGACGGTCGATGATCTCGATGTTGGTGCGCAGGAAGCCCACATTGGTAAGCCCGCTCTCCATTGCATCGGTAGCACCGGTCCACATACGTGCACCCTTGATGTCCACACCAATGAAGTTCTTGTCGGGGAACTGTCGCGCCAAGGCCACGGTGTACTCACCCCTGCCACAGCCAAGCTCCAGCACAATTGGGTTGTCGTTCTTAAAAAAGTCACGCTTCCAGTTGCCCTGCAAGGGGAACTCAACGTTATCGATAACCGAATAAGGATGCTCGATAACGTTTGTATAAGATGCCATATCGGCAAATTTCTTCAGTTTTCCTTTACCCATAACAGTTATTTATTCAACTATTGTTACCCAACCATAATCATCGGCGGCGTCGCCATACTGTATTGCACGCAGTCTGTTGTAGAGCTCAGTGAGCACAGGACCCGGCTTGCCGTCCTTCGCGAACACATACGACTTGCCTGTCTCAAGGTCATCGATACGCTCAATGGGCGAGATTACCGCCGCAGTACCGCATGCACCCGCCTCCTCGAATGTCAGGAGCTCCTCCTCGGGAACCGGACGCACCTCTACCTTCATGCCCATGTCCTTCGCAATCTGCTGCAGGCTGTTATTGGTGATTGAAGGAAGGATTGATGTCGAGAGCGGAGTGACGTATGTATTGTCCTTTATACCTATGAAGTTGGCCGCACCGCACTCATCTATGTACTTCTTCTCCCTTGCATCGAGGTAGAACTCGCAAGAGTAGCCCTTGTCATGGGCAAGCTTGTTGGCACGCAGACTTGCCGCATAGTTACCGCCCACCTTGTACTTTCCGGTACCAAGAGGCGCCGAGCGGTCATACTCGCGTATGATCACATAAGGGTTTGTTGAGAAACCGCCCTTGAAATACGGACCTACCGGTGTAACGAAGATGATGAACATGTACTCCGATGCAGGGTGCACACCCACCTGGGCGCTTGTACCGATGATCAAAGGACGTATATAAAGTGAGGCACCGCTCTCATAGGGAGGAATATAATCCTTGTTGAGATTGACCACCTTTGTGACCATCTCGCGGAACATCTCCACACTAATCTGTGGCATGAGGATGCCGTCGCATGTACTCTGCAGACGCTCGGCATTCGCCTCAAGGCGGAAAATCCTCACCTTGCCATCCTTGCCACGGAACGCCTTCAGGCCCTCAAAGGCCTCCTGACCATAGTGGAGGCATGTAGCCGCCATATGCAGGTTAATGTGCTCCGATGAGCTGACCTCAATCTCACCCCACTTGCCGTCACGGTAACAGCAACGCACATTGTAATCGGTTCTGATATATCCGAAGCCAATATTTGACCAATCCAAATCTTTCATTTCAATGCATTTTTCTTTGATGCCGCGAAGATACACATTTTACCCGACAACAAAAATATTTTTCATCATTACATCCATCAACAGCCCTACAGGGCCATCACATACAAGGGCTTACTGCTCGGACAAGCCCTCAATGAGCTCCTTTACCTCCTCATCTACCTTGTACAGTTTGCCACGACAGAAACGTACAAGTTCCGAGGCCTCCTTGAGAGCGCCCGACAGAGCGTCAATGTCCATCTTACCACCCTGTACTGCATTCATTATCTCCTCAAGGCGCGCTACCGCCTGTGTATATGTCATATTCTCCATAATATTCAGTTTTGCTTATCTTCCACAATACTTGTAAACTCGCCGCCGGCAACGGATGTCGACACCCTGTCGCCCACCGCTACATCGTCGAGCGAGCGCACTACCTTGCCGTTCACCCTTGTTATGCTGTAGCCCATAGCCAACACACGCTCGGGCGATGCGGCATCCAGTGCGGCCTTGCACACATCGAGCCTGCGCATGTGCTCACCTACCAGCAACCTGGCCGACGATAGAACACCCTGCAGACTGGACTGCAGACGCGCCTTCTCGCCCTGCAGATAGAGCGCCGTCGCCATTGGCAGACGGCTCAGCGCACCCTGCAGACGCAACCATTCGTTATCCATCTGCAGCCGCACGCCATCCACCACACCCTGCATCATCGATGCTATCATGTCATCCTGCTCCAGCATGGCGTGTATGAGAAGTTCCGCAGCCGCAGTCGGGGTCTTTGCCCTTGTATGCGCCACGATATCCAGCACGCTCTCGTCGCGCTGGTGGCCGATACCCGTTATTATTGGCAGCGGGAACTGCGCGCAGTTGTTGGCCAGGTCATACGTATCGAAGCATGAGAGCTCGCTCGTTGCACCGCCGCCACGTATAATCACCACCACATCCCAGCAGTCAATGCTCTCGGCAATGCGGTTGAGTGCGGCAATTACGCCCTCCTCTACACGGTTGCCCTGCATGGGCGCCTCAAAAAGACGCGTATAGAAAACGAAGCCGTACCTGTTACCTGCCAGTTGGTCGCAGAAATCGCCATATCCGGCGGCCGTAGCCGATGATATCACCGCAATCCTTTGTGGCAAAAGCGGAAAGGGCAACTCCTTGTTGAGCCCGATGACACCCTCATCGGTAAGGCGCTTTATCACCATCATGCGCTGGCGCGCCATGTCACCTATTGTATATGCCGGTTCAATATCACACACGTCGAGCGTGTAGCCGTACAGCTCATGGAAACCCACCGACACCTGCAACAACACCTTCAAGCCCGCCGCGAACGGCTGGCCCGTCTGTTCCAAAAAGTAGGGGCGTAACAGCGAATATACGCGCGACCACACTATGCCCCTGGCCTTGGCCACAAGTTCCTGTGTTGCATCATCGCGCTGCACAAGCTCTATGTAACAGTGCCCCGCACCCGTCTCGCGCACCTCACTGAGCTCGCCCGTCACCCAATAGCGCGACGGCAAGCCCTTGCTCACGGCGCAACGCACCATGTTGTTGAGCGAGTATAGCGTAAGCGGTTCATCAATGCTGCCCATCATCATCAATCCATTGGTTTATACCTCTTTGGTCAGCGATAAAAGCACCGCCCACCACAACATTTCCATCATAGAACACAGCCGACTGCCCCGGCGTTATCGCAGAAACCGGCTCATGCAGGCGCACTATCCAACGCCCGTTACCCACCTCACGGGGAGCATCGCACGCTACAGGACGGCTACGGTAACGCACGCGCACCGTAAGTTCCTGCCCCGCATCACCCATCCACTGCGTAGCCTCAACAAGCATATGGGACTGCAACAGTTGCTCCTCACAGCCAAGCATAACCGTGTTCTTTGCGGCATTTATCTTGAGCACATAGGCCGGATGCCCCAATGCAATACCCAAGCCCTTGCGCTGCCCCACGGTATAGAACGGAAAGCCTGCATGCTTGCCCAGCACACGCCCCGCACTGTCCACAAAGGAACCACCGCCGAAGCGTTCATCTATTCCGGGTACATTCTCACGCAGGAAATCACGATAATCCCCAGGGATGAAGCACACCTCCATACTCTCGCCCCCGTCGGCCACACACTGATAGCCACGCTCCTTGAGATACTCCACAACGCGCGGTTTCTCCCAGCCGCCCAACGGGAACAGCACCCTTGAGAGCTGTTGTTGGGTGAGCCTCCACAGGAAATAGCTCTGGTCCTTGCGATGGTCATCACCCGTGACAATATGATGGTTACCCCCACGGTTCACAACCCTCACATAGTGCCCGGTTGCGATATATGTGCAACCCAACCTGTCGGCCCATTCCTCAAGT
>JAFYWE010000217.1 GCA_017558165.1 Bacteroidaceae bacterium | reverse complement strand
TGCTGTGCATGGGCTGTACCGTCCTCGCTCTGGAGTGGCTGCTCGGCGCTGTACTCGTTAGGAGCTACGAATGTGCCGTCCTTCTTTCTGCGGTCCTCGATGAGACGGTGGAACCAGAACTTCGCACAATCCCACATTACTGGGAATGCCTTCTTGAGGAACTCCTTGTCCTGTGTATAACGGTAGTGCATCCAGAGGTGGCTTGTGTACCATACGTTGGCAACGAGGTAGTTGTCGCCCCATGTACTCATACTGTTGTAGAGTGAAGACTCTGTCAATACACTCCAGCCATGACCCTGATTATACTTTGTACCTACAGCCTTCCAACCTGCACTCTGTGCACCACGGATGATGAAGTTCACGTATGGCTTGTGGAGGTCACTGAGGTTAGTGATCTCTGTTGGCCAGTAGTTCATCTGGATGTTGATGTTGGTGTGGATATCAGAGTTCCATGGTGAATCGGCACCCTTGTCGTTCCAGATACCCTGGAGGTTGTTAGGAGCGGCAATTGGCTTGCGGTTTGAGCTGATTGCAAGGTAACGGCCATAGTGGAAGTAGAGCTGCTCAAGGAACAGGTGGTCGTTGGCTGTGCTGCTTGCATTGCTGTTGTTTGGATAGTAGCTGTCGATCAGGGTCTTTGTATCAACTGAAGGAGTTGTGAGACCAAGATCCAATGTCATGCGCTTTGTGATTGCTGTGAAGTCGGCAACGTGGTCGGCCTCGAGTGTTGCGTAGTCCTTAGCCGCAGCCACCTCGATCTCAGCCTTTACACGTGCATTTACATCGGCTGCTGTCTCTGTGGTGAAGTAGTTGTCATATACATCCATGTCACCGTTGAAGTTGGTAGCTCCCTTGAGGAAGAATGTAACCTCGGTAGCGTTGCTTACGGTGATACCCTTGGCAGAGCTTGTGATTGTAGCACCCTCGCTTGCAACGACGTGCATACGTGCAGCGAAGTTAACAGATGTCATTGCACCTGTGAACTCGGCCATACCCTCGCTGTATGTCACGGCACTTGCACCGATACCTGTACCTGGCTCGAGCTTGAAGGTGAGGTTGAGCTTCTCGTCGCCCTCTACTGCGTAGTGACCTACGATTGCCTGGTCAGGAGCAGAGCTGAAGTACTTGCGTACCTGCTTTGTACCGTTGGCGTTCTTGAACTCAACGCCTGCGATACCCTCCTCGATGTCGAGGTAGCGTACATAGTCTGTAACGCCGTCCCAGATGGCGTTGTCGTTGTTCTGGATGATGAGTGAACCGAAGTTCATGAATGTACGGTTACCGCTGCCGGCACCTACAGTGTTTGATGGACCGCTCCAGAGTGTCTTCTCGTTGAACTGGAGCTCCTCGTTGTGGACACCACCGAATACCATACAGCCGAGCTCACCGTTACCGAGTGGCAAAGCGTACTCCATCCATGGGTTACCTACACCCGCAGCCTCGGCTGATGTCTTGTACCAAAGAGTATTAGGGTTCTTTGGTGAGTATGATGCTACACCCTCGATCTCTGATACCTCGTAGAAGTACTCATCGGGGAAATCGGCATAGTCAACCTCCTCGAGGAAGAACTTACTACCGGTGTCACCGATAGCACCTGTGCTGTTCCAAAGAGCAAGGAAGCTGTTACGGTCGTTCCAGTACTGGCTTGAAGTACCCTTCCACTTGATGTATGAAGGCTGGCCGTTACCGAAGTTGAATGTTCCGTCGAACTCTGTTGTGTAGCCTGTTGCCGCAGGGTCAACCATTGTAGCACGTGCGCTTGCCTCGCTACCGGTCATACCAAGAACCTTTGAAAGACCCTTAGAGTAGTTGTATACCTTGTATGCCGAACCCTCCTTCACGAATGCCCAGATACCCTGGTTGTCGCAAGGTGCATTTGTATTTGAAAGCTTAAGATACTGGCCTGAAACATATGTAGGATTCAAGCTTACGTAACCGCCCTTACCGTTCATGATTGTGTAGAACTTTGTATCGGCGTCGAAGTAGCTTACATACACTGTTGTACCGTCAAGTGATACGACTGCGATCTTGCCCTCAACAGCTGTTGCGGCAAGGTCAGCCTTCTTTACAGCCTTTGTCGCCTCGAATGTAGCATCGGCCTTGTACTCCTGACCGTCGTATACTACAGCTGCTGCAGCATCATCGGTACCGAGAACCTTTACCTCGTAGGTAATAGGGCCTGATGTAAGAGGCTCGAGTGTCCATCTTGCGGCATTGCTGAGTGAGGCATCACCGAATGGATAGTAGCCTGAACCTGCCGATACATACTCAACCTTGAAGTACTTTGTACCGTTAAGGATGTAGTAGTTACCGTTACCGGCATCCTCAAATGTAAGGAGACTCTTCTTTGGGCTCTGTAACGCATCCACGTTCCAAGCCTGGCAGAAGATGTAGTAACCGCTTCTTGTCTGGAAGTAGTAGCCGTCACCACTCTGCTCGAAAGTGAAGATCTGGTCATCACTCTCGGCCTTCTCTGCAACATTGACACCACCGTGTGTACCACCTGAATGCTCGTCATAGTTGGCTGCATTCAGATACAGACCAGTAGTAACGTCTTTCAAACGATACTCCAGATTCGTGTCAATCTGCGCCATTGCGCCCATTACAAGGAACAATGACACAACAAACATTGTAATCTTTTTCATAGAGTTGTGTTTTAAATTGTTAGTATAAAGTTTGATTCATTCCATCTTGACGGCACGTCCGGCAGAGCAGAGCATACCATTTCAATGAACAAAGATAGGACGTTATATTCACAAAATCAAAGAAATAGATGTTAAATATGGCCGTTGGCGGCGAAAATAAGAACGGGTGGCCACCACTGTAGCCACCCGCCAAAATATCATTTTGTAAGCCTTATGCCAGCAAATTGTCAGCAAGTTGTTCCATTTCGGGCAAATCGCTGTCTTTCATGCGCGAACGTATGGTCACCATTGGTTCCACAATGTCAATGGACTTCATACCCTCGAGCATGGCACGCATCACGCGGCCCGCAGTGGGTGCCCATGAGCCGTTCTCCACGATGGCCACCCTGCGACGCTGGTAGCTCTTTATCTTGAGGTGATGCAGGAAGTCATACATGGGCGGGAACACATCGGCATCGTAAGAAGCCGCGCACACCACCATATGGCTGTAGCGGAATGCATCCTCGACGGCCTCAGCCATATCGCAACGCGAGAGGTCGGTGACAACGACCTTTGGAGCACCCTTGGAGCGCAGGATATCAGCAAGACGCTCAGCGGCAACAGCTGTTCCGCCATGAATGGATGCGTACGCCACAAGCACGCCCTCAGTCTCGGGCTCGTACTTGCTCCAGATATCGTAAAGGCCTATGTAATGACCAAGGTTCTCCTTGAGAACGGGACCGTGCAACGGGCAAATCATATCAACATCAAGTGTAGAGGCTTTCTTGAGCAGGGTCTGGACCTGATTGCCATACTTTCCGCAGATGTTGATGTAGTACCTGCGTGCCTCGCACTCCCATGCGCCACCGTTGCAAAGCGCACCGAACTTACCGAATGCATCGGCCGAGAATAGAACCTTCTCGCTCCGCTCATAGCTTACCATAACCTCGGGCCAGTGTATCATGGGCGCCAAGATGAACTGCAGGGTATGCGTACCCAAAGAGAGGGTATCGCCCTCCTTGACGGCTATGCCACGCTCATTGAAGTCAATGCCCTCGAAGAACTGGGGCATCATCTGCAACGCCTTTGCAGTAGCAACCACCTTACACTGCGGGTACTTGAGGAGCACTTCTGCTATGAGCGATGCATGGTCGGGCTCTACGTGATGTATTACAAGATAATCGGGAGTGCGGCCGGCAAGGACAGCCTCTACATTAGTCCACCATTCCGCCCCTTTACGGGCATCGGCCGTATCCATGATTGCGACCTTTTCATCGAGAATTATGTACGAATTATAGGCCATTCCATCGGGTACCTGATACTGGCTCTCAAAGAGGTCGATATCAAGGTCATCCACACCTACATACTTTATTGATGATGTTATTTCCATAGTCTACATGTCATTTATAATGCAAATTTACAAAAAACGGCGTGACGGACACACGCCTTACACCATATTTGCACGGCAGTGAACATTCTTTAACAAAAAGGCAGGCCACGCCATAACGTAGCCTGCCAAAATAGTCCACAGTCTCCCTGCTATCACATTTTATTGAGACCGTTACGGAAGCCGTTGACGATCTTCTCGCTGTCGGTAGAGATTTTCTTTATATCCACGCTCTTGAGCAGTTTCTTGAGTGCCTTCACACGTGAGGTGTTACCCTTTGCCTCGGCCTCGGCAAGCAGTATCTTGTACTTCTCGAACTGCTGTATACCCTGCACAAGGCGCTCCCAACGTACCGAGCTGATACTGAACGGATAGATTACATATGTATCGCCCGCAGGCCATGCAGTGAAGCGTGAATCCTTCTCAGGAACGATTGTCCAGCTGTTGTAAGCCCAACGCAAATAGCCGTCGAGATCCTTTGCCAAGGCCTCGAGCGCGATGAACTCGGCATCGGCAGGGGCACTGAAGGTAAAGAGGTTAGGATACTCGGCGCTGCAGCATGTGTAGTATGTAGATACCTTGCCCTGTGCCCTGCGCTTTGCAATGAGCTCGGGAGTGTAGGCATCGTAAGCGAAGATATCAAGGCAGTAGTCAAAGATATCGGCCTCAATCTCGGCGTGGTAGTTACCGGCCATTGAGATCTTCATGCCTGGAGCATGGTCCTTGATTACCTTGATGGCCGCCTGCATCTGCTGCAAGCTACGCTCGTCCATCGAGATAAAGGTCTTGTCAAACCAACCCTTCTCCTTAAGGTGTGCCGCAAAGGCGCTCAGCATACCGCCCCAGAACTGCGCATAAGCCTCATCACCGGGAGCACAGTTGATGTGCTTGTGAGAGTGTGTAGCCTGGTCATAGTAACGGAAAGAGAGCTTCCAAGGAATCATAGAGAAGCATGTGATCTCCTTATTGATGCCACAGCCCATCATGAACTCTACCCAACGGTCAAAGATGGTGAAGTCGTACAACCAAGTGCCGTCGGCCTTCTTTATCCATGTGACCATGCTGCCGAAAGGATCGAATGTCTGGCCGTCCCAAGGGCGGTCGATGAGGGTTGCGGTGATTGCCTTCTGACCCGCAGAGGCGAGCTTGAGCATATAAGGACGTAGCACGTCGAAGTGCTCCTTGCTCCAGAGCTCCACATTATGTACACGGGCAATGGCATATGGGTTCTGCCAGAGGTCAAGATGGAATGCCCACTCGGCAGGAGAAGGCAAGGTACGGTCGAGCACCTTCACGGTGTAGCTGTACTTTGTGGCCTTGCCGTTTACATCAAGCTCAACACAGCCCTTGTATGTACCGGCCTTGGCATCCTGTGGAACCTGCACTGTAAGCCAGAGACCACGTACGGTGCCACCGTCAACTACGGTTGGGTTTGTACCTGTGATGCGGTCGGCAACATAGTTCTCGCCATAGGCATCGACATCGTGCTTGCCACAACCTGTGAAACGGTCTGTAATTACAGGCTGTACGAAACCGCCCACCACGTTCGTGGCAGGGATAACGCTCTTGCCGTTCTTTAGCTCACTGAACATGTACTTTACGGTGCAACTGTCGGCGGCAGCTACGCCCTTGTTTGTCACCACAAGCTGGAGGTTGACACGCTCGCCCTTCCAGGCAACGGCCTCGTTCACGGCTGCTGAACTCACGGCATCGGCCGCATTAACAGGGTAACGGGTATCGACATTACCCCAACGTACTGACAACTGCGCCTGCACAGGCAACAGCATTGCCAACATAGCCATTACGGCAAAAAACTTTCTTTTCATAGCTTATAACGTTAATTCTTTACTGTTTCACCACCTTCAAAAGCGAACTCCTTGCCTGCGACATAAGCGGCAAGACCATCGGCCATACGGGCATTGAGAGTCAGGGAATTGCCTGCAATCGAACCGCTGACAGACGCGAAAGTATATGCAGGCATAGGATTGGGCTCAGCATTGATATATGGCACGACATCACTTGCCTCAAACACTACCGCGCCGTCCTTCATGAGATAGGGGATTCCCTTGAGTGTGATATCGAGAGTCATTGGCATACCAGCCGCGAACTTGACGTCGTTGATGACAATATCAAGCAAACTCGCATCCTCGTCCTTCACTATATCCACCACAATCTTGCTTGTGAATTCACCTACGGCGAGGTCACCCTCGTAGCTCTTTCCCGAGCCACCGACAGGGGTTATCGAGAATACGGCATTGCTGAACATGATGGTTCCCATTGATGTGACGGCTGTGACCTCGAACTTGTCACCCGAATACCAAGCCTCGACACTTGACATCCTGTATGCCTCTACAGGCACGCCGGCCACAGTGGGGACAACATTTGCACCGCTCATTGTGTATGTACCGCCGTTGTGGTTGCATTTAAGCAACGGAATTACGATATCCATAGCTGGCATCGCAGGAGCGAATGCCACCTTGTAAAGCGATACGGTAGCGACATCACCGATAATCACAAGCTCACATTTCACCTCATCGGCGACAATAGCGCCGTTAAGCAGGAGCTTGCCATAGAAGACCTCGTTCTTGTTTTCGGGCAATGTAGGGCCGTCATCATCGGAGCAGGACGCAAAGAGCGCAAGCATGGCCAACAGGGGCAGGAATAGTAGTTTTTTCATCTTAGTTATGTTTTTTATAAGTTAATATGCAGTGATACTCCAAGCTGCAGGGGCTTGCCCTGTGCAAAGAAATCGTTTCCTATTGAACGGAAATAGAATGTGTTATATTGTTCATCGAGCAGGTTCTTTCCCCACAATGATGCCCCGAAGGCACCCTTCTCCCATGTGAGCGAAGCCGACAATAGGCCATAGAATGCCTGCGACAGGGTGTTCTTCTCGTTCCAGTAGATGCGCCCTACACCACTCCAGCCCACATTCAGCAACAGGAAGTTAGCGAACTCCTTTGATACGGGCAGACGGTACTCGATGTTTGCCGACATGGTCTCGCGCGGAGCATAGGGAACAATATTGCCCGAATAGACACTGTCACCGCTCAGGTACTCCCTGAACTCGGCATGGGTATAACCATAGGAAGCATTGAGTGTGACATCGCCCAACTTGTATGCTATACTGGCCTCTGCGCCGTAGCTGAACGACTCGCCGGCATTGGACATCATTCGCCCGGTGCCCATACCTTTGGGAAAGACGGTAAGCTGCTGGTCACGGCAATCGATGTAGAAGAGTGCCACAGAGAGTTTCAATGCACCGCTACTAAGGGGCGAGAGGTGCGTGCCAAGCTCATATGTCCAGTTGGTCTCGGGCCTGTACATGGTTGATGACGCATCCACGTTTGGCTCATTGCCCACAAGCGCACCGCTCATCTTGCTCTGCAGGATATCGGAGAACAGCTGGGTATTGAAACCACCGGCCTTGAAGCCCTTGCGCGCCGAGGCGTAGAGCGAGCCCCAATCCTTGTTGTAGGCAAGCGAGAGGCTTGGCAACAGTTCAACGGCATCGAGGCTGTTGTTTCCCTTGAACGACACCGGCATGGGGAAATAGTCATTATTATTCTTGTACGTCGTATAATAGACCAGCGCACGGCTGTCATAGTCCATACTTGATTTCTCATAGTCAAGGCGCAGGCCTGCCGACAATTCAAACTCACCTACATTGTACCCCAGCTGTA
This sequence comes from Bacteroidaceae bacterium, assembly GCA_017558165.1. Classification (GTDB taxonomy): domain Bacteria; phylum Bacteroidota; class Bacteroidia; order Bacteroidales; family Bacteroidaceae; genus HGM04593. The sequence continues at coordinate 7,550 of JAFYWE010000217.1, read as the reverse complement.
CAAAAGCCGCGGCACCGTAGGTGGGGATTATGAAATCATCGTATATAGTAAAGCTGTCATCGCGGAAAGAGAGCTCACGGTCACCCGGGAGCAGATGATACCAGTATTCATTGGCATTCTTGAGAATGAGGTTGTCAATACCGTACTGCTTGAAGGTGACGGGTGCCTGCATGTCGAGATGCTTATAGAAACCGTAGAGGCCACCCATCCAGCTGAACGCGCCATCGCCCTTGGAACGTGCCACAAATTCCTGGGTTACGGAATATTCGTTTTGGTACTGCCCCATAGAGAAATACTCAAGCGGCAGGAAATCGTTGTCGATGCGCATCCTGTCACGTATGTACTGCAGGCCTGTGGTTGATGAAAGGGTAAAGCCGTCAAAGAAACGCTTCACCACAAAGCCGTCGGAGATATTGAAACGGCGATAGCTACAGGGGTCATTGTAAGCAACGGGCGCAAGGACACCGTAAGCGTATTGTCTGTAAGCCCAACCGCCCTCATCGGCATACCCCATTGTGAAGGTATTGTCAAGGCTCCAGTGATCGGACGGCAACCATTGCGCACGCAGACGCATTGCGACATTGTCACCGCCATCGCAGGGCACGCCCAGTTCCTTGTTCATGAAGAAGCCGTCGCTATGGCTGTAGTAGACACTCGATGACCAGCCGAACTTCTTTGAAGGGGCGGCATAGTGAGACGCCTTTACACGAATGGAATTTGCATTGCCATACTCAAGCGTGAACCTCTTGCCCTGGAAATGCATTGGAGAGAGGGTGTACACGTTTATGGCACCGCCCGTGGTGTTACGGCCGTAAAGTGCACCCTGGGCACCGCGCACGACCTGCACACGGTCAATGTCGAAGAGGTCAAAATCGTAGTTGTTCTTGTTGAGTACCGGAACCTCGTCAATGTTCATGCCCACGACGGGCTGGTCAATGCGCGAACCGAAACCGCGCACATAGACCGACGAGGTCATGCGTGAGCCGTAATCGGGCTGATAGAAATTGGGAACGACTGATGTCAGTTCCTTTACCGAGTTGACGTGCCTGTTCTCAAGAGCGGCACGGGAGACGGTGGTCACCGAATAGGCGCCTTTCTCATCGCTGTCGGGCATCTTCACGGAAGCCACGATGTCGATTTCGGGCAGCACAACGGAATCGACCCTCTCGGGGGCAATCATCGCAAGAAAGGAGAGTATGGTTATTATCGTGTTCAAGAGTTATCCTGATATTATATTGTATATCTCTAATTAATAGAGTGCAAAGATAATACGCAATATTGGATAATTCACCGAATCAATACCACTTTTCGCCCTCGTCCTTGATACCGACAAGCTCGTCAATGAGCGGAATGAGCACCTTCTTCACCACGGTGTCATTGAGGCGGTGCTCACCCTGGAACCAACGACAACGTTCCTCGCCGTACAGCTGCGCCATCAGGGGCTGGAAGTGCACAACCGGGTCCTTGTCACCGAAGAGGCCTACGACAAACGCCTTCTCATCATCGGTTATCCCGTTGAACTGCTCCTTCTCCATGAGCTTGAAGCGCTCCACTACCCCCTTGTCGATGCGGAACTCCGTAGCACCATCCTGACGCTTCGATGTATACTTGTTGCGCCCCATCTTGCCGAAGAGCAACGAGCGCGACATCTCGAACGAAGGGTTCACCACAATGCGTGGCACGCCCCACAACTGCTGGGTATACATTCCGCCCATCGAGGTACCTACGACAATATCGGGTTGTTCGCGCTCAACCATATCACGCAACAACTGCAGAGCCTCGAACGGATCTACAGGCAGGTCGGGCGCCACAACACGCCACCCCGTCATATAACGGCGCAAAGTCATTACCGTGCCTGAGCTGCCCGACGAGGCAAAGCCGTGCACGTACATCAGTTTACGAGGATTATCCATATTTGATTCAGATACAGTCTAATTGTATTATCGGCTCATTTTTGCCACCCGCGTGGCACGGACTTCATCCATGCCCCACACGACCGTCGGTGACAAGACTCGCCGACAACAAAAGTACGTTTTATTATTCAAAATAGAATGAGAGGATCACCATCTTGCTCACCACCTTGTCAACCGACTGCGTGAACTTGATATAGTTGGCATCGAGCAAGTCCTTACGGTCCTTCTCAAGCACATCAAGGAGACTGAAAGCGAACCTGAGCTCGGGAATAAGTTTGAAGAACGGCAGATAGTAGTCGCAACCGAAACCCACCTCGACCATAAAATCGAACTTCTTGAGCAACAACTGCTTCTGTTTCTTCACGGTAAGGTTCATCATCGGACTGACACCGGCCATCACATAAGGGCGGTAGTTGTTGAAACGCTCCGCGGCATACTTGAGATGGAATGGCAATGCCACATACGTTGTCTTTACCAGCTGACGCGAGATCTCGCCACTGCCCTGTTCGCGGAACACGATGCTGTTCTGCCCGAAGTGCATGGTAGGGAGCGTGCGCAACGAGAAGTATTCGCCAAGGCGCAGGTCGGCAAGCACACCCACGCTGAAGCCGGGGTTGTACTGCGTGACGTCGGCAAACCAGGACTCGCCCTCAGGGGTCACGAAGCCGTTGTTAACAAACTCCATATCCTGCATGTGCACACCAACAAAGAAGCCATAGTGCAGACGCCTGTAATCGATATACGGTTTGTTCTGCACCTTGCGCTCCTGAGCCATCGTACCCTGTGGCAACAACAGCAGGAGTAATATGTAAAGTAAAAATCTCTTCATTCAATCAATATAACGCGGTAACTGCCCGCATATTGCAATAGCGCCGTAAAAAAACTGCAGAAATACAACAATTGCAAAAATATGTTAAAAACAGCAAACAGAGATACGCATATATACAAAAAGCACTATCTTCGCCCGTGGATAATACAAATTTAAATTTTACAACTATGGCTTACGTAATTTCAGACGACTGCGTTGCTTGCGGTACTTGTATCGACGAGTGTCCACAGGGTGCAATTTCAGAGGGTGAGAAGTATTCAATCAACCCAGAACTCTGCATTGACTGCGGTTCTTGCGCAAGTGTTTGTCCTTCAGAGGCTATCCACGAGGGTTAATAACGCGGAACAACAAGAATTCATCAGGGGATACGGCACGTATCCCCTTTTTAAGTACCCTGACAAAGAAGACTCCATGAAAGCACTTGTACATATCATTGTAAAGAGTATCATACTCACAGCCATAGGCGTAGCCTGCTATTTCATCTACACCGGGCTGATGGCATGACATCATACTACACTACATAACATAAAGAAGCCACGCGACCGCGTGGCTTCTTTATGTTATATGACCTTATTGGATTACTTCAACTTCTCCTCAACAAGAGCCTTCATAGCCTCACCACGGAGGTCGCGCTTGATGATAACGCCATCAGGACCGAAGAGGATGATCTGTGGAATACCCTTGATACCATAGAGCTCTGTAGCGTTGTCCTTGTTGTTGCGTGGAACGAAGATCTGAGGATATGTGATGCCCTCCTCTGTGAGAGCAGCCTTGAACTTCTCCTCCTCATCCCATACGTTAACGCCAAGTACTGTAAACTTCTCGCCACCGAACTTGTTCTGCAACTCGATGAGGTTAGGAATCTCGCCCTGGCAAGGACCACACCAGCTTGCCCAGAAGTCAACAAGTACATACTGACCCTTACCTACATAGTCAGAGAGCTTTGATGCCTGACCGTCAACGGTAAGACCGGTGAAGTCAACGAACATCTTGCCGGCCTGTGTAGCGGCAGCCTTAACATACTCCTCACGACCCTTTCTGATAGCCGCGATGTTGTTTGCATACTTCACCTTGGCCAATACAACGTCGAGTTCCTCGAGTGTTGTGTAGAACTGGTTTGCAACCATACCGAGGATGTATGCACCGACCATGTTGTCCTTGTTCTCCTCGATTGCATTGCGGTAGATATCATAGATAGCCTCAAGATCCGGGTTCAATATCTCAGATATCTCCTTCTGCGACTTGCCCTCAGTCTGCAACTGCTGGATCTTCGCGTTTACAGCGTTGCCTGCTGTAGTAACAGCATCGTTGATAGCTGTAACCTTGTCGTTGAGACCGCCGTTATCGGTAACACTTGCAGCACGTCCCGAGAAGTCGACTGCTACGTTAGAGTTTGGCTCGACAATCACATAAGCCTTGTTTCTTCTGTTCTTGTTGATGTTCAACTCGAAGAGGCACTGGTCGTTTGCATCGCCCTTGAACTCGAATGCACCATCCTTGACTACGCAAGAATCGGCATAGGTCAATGTGTTCTGGTCTACGAGGTAAACCATCTTACCCTCTGATTTCTCATCAGCCTTACCGGTGATGTGATAGCTCTGTGTAGTAGCTGAAAGCGCCAATGCTGACAAAGCAATGATTGACAAAATTCTCATTTTCTTTATTTTTTAATGTTAGTATTCTTGTATAACCCCGCTAAGGTAAGACAATCTGTCGAAAAATACACTCAAATTTACATTATTTAACATATAACTCAATCTTATCGGACAGCTCATTGCCGTGGAAACCACGCTCAAGGATTGTACCGTCGGGAGCAAAGAGTATAAGATAAGGGATTGTCTCTACATTATATAATACGGTAGCATTGTCGGCCTCCTTGCAGTCCTTGGGAACAGATATCTGGGCATAACCGATACCGAGTTCCTCGACAGCCGCCTTGAACTTATCATAGACATCGCCGATGTTCACGCCCACCACCATGAACTTGTCGCTTGCATACTTAGCGTTGGCTTCAATGATATTGGGCATCTCCTTGCGACAGGGGTTACACCAGCTTGCCCAGAAATCAACGAGCACATACTTGCCCTTACCTACATAATCGGAAAGCTTTGATGCCTGGCCGTCAAGCGAAAGACCTGCGAAATCGACAAACATCTTGCCAGGACCTGTCATGCCCGCATAGTAGAGACCTGTACGGAACTTATCCAATGACGCGAAAGCGGCTGAGTACTTTACCTCAGCCATCTTGGCATCGAGAGCCTCGTACGATGCATAGAGGTCACGCGCCACCATGTTGAGCACGAAGGCACCGAGAATATTGTCGCGGTTATCGCTTATGGTATTGCGGTAGACATCATGCAGAGCACTCCTTGCGGCATTTGTAGCGACAGCAACCTCCTCCTCGCTCTTGCCCTCCTCGCGGAGCTTGGCACCAAGAGCATTGGACTCCCTGCTTGCCATAATGACACCCGCATACATCTCGGCGAGTTTGTCATTGAGACCACCGTTATCACTGATTGCTACGGGGCGCACAGTCATGTTCACAGAGGCATCGGTATCCTCACCTACGAGCACAGTAGCGGCCAAGCCCTTGATGCGGTTGACCACGACATCAAGCACAGCCTGGTCAGCAAGAGAGCCGGCGAAACCGAACTTGCCGTCAACAACGGTTGAGTGCGCGATGGTATCACCACCGTTCTTGTTGATAAGATATACGGGCTTGTCATTGTAATCGGTACTTACGATACCGGAAATCTTGTAATCCTGAGCCACCGAGAACAGCGACACAAGCATAAAAACAAATGTAATAACAGTTCTTCTATTCATATATCGTATGATTGGTTTACAGATTGGAAGGATGCACAGGGCCACAAGCCCTTATTCTCCATGCGCTTAGAAGCTGTTTAAATTTCTTTCAAAAATATTATTTACATTGTCCTCAAGAAGTGCTTGTATTTTTATGCCCTTTTTTGCCTGTTTTTCTCTTTTTCGCAGTTACATAGCCCGCTATGCGCCTTTGAAAAATAAAAAAACACTCTAAAAAAGTTCTATAAAAATTTCAAGGACATAAATTCAAACAACTTCTTAAAGAAGCAAGCGACTAACGGAGTGCAAAATTACTACAAGACAATGAGAAAAACAATTTTCGCACGCCTTAACAAATAAAGGCAGGGCTATCCCTCAAACACAAAGGACAGCCCTGCCTTATACAAGAGCGCTATATCACTTCAGTTTCTCCTCCACATACTTGCCGATGGCCTCACCACGCAGACCGCGCTTGAGGATTGTGCCGTCGGGAGCAAAGAGAATGATGTGTGGTATTGAAGAGACACCGTACTTGCGGAGCACAGGCACACCATTGGCATCAAGAAGCGTATACTTCACACCCTCCTCCACTGCGGCATCCTTCGCCGCACCGATGTTGTCCTCGACATCAATGCCTATTACCATGAAGTTCTCGCCATCGAAGCGGTCATGTATGGCGTTGAGGTTAGGAATCTCACCACGGCATGGACCGCACCAGCTTGCCCAAAAATCAACGAGCACATATTTGCCCTTGCCCACATAGTCGGAGAGCTTAACGGCATTGCCGTCCCAGTCCCTTGCATCGAAATCGATGAACATGGAGCCCTCGGCCGAGATGTACTTCTGCACCACCATCTCGCGCTCACGGCCATAGTTCTTGAAGTACTGGGCATATGGGAAGAGGCCTACTACAGAATCATAATATGCAACCGACTTGGCATAGAATGAGAGGCCATAGTTGAGCAGGATTGCAGGACCGGCGATGTTATCCTTGTTCTCGACTGCGCGCTCAAGGCAGAGCTCACGCATTCTGGCACTGGTGCTGCGCATCTCGTCCCTTGCGGCATCCCTGCGCTCGGGGCTGAGAGACTCGTCATAACAGTCGTTACACAAGAGATCATACTTGGCCGCAAGCCCGGCGCGGTCGGCAAGATAGTTGTAGTACGCACTGTTCACGCCACCGTCCTCAACCTTGCCGGCAGGCAGGTCAAGCGTAGCCTTTATACCCTTCTCTACAAGGACCCTGCACTCATAGCCGCCGAACTTGGCAACACGCATTGCCGGCTCGCACTCGCCCAGGTTGAAAACGAAAGCACCATCGGCCGCAATGAGAGCCGAATCGACAACGTGATCATTCATATCAGTGAGTACTACCTGATGACCGGCAAGGCCACTGTCAAGCACACCGCTGATGCGGCATCCCGCATCGTTGCCGCCACATGCACAGAATGCAAACGGAAGCAGAAGCAAAAATAACTTTTTCATGTTCTTCATATATTTATCGTTCATTTACACTGTCATCACCGGATTACGGGAGCGGCACGACTACAAACACCGCAAGAGGCGCACATCGTTTTCCGTAAATTCTTATGTTTCAACGACGCAAAAATAGCACAACATCCTTAAAATGCACAATTTTTGAGCGGAATAATGACAAAACCGGAGGCCAACATTTGGTAGAACAAGAAATTTGAGCTACCTTTGCCGCGCTTTCGGCGTAATCGCTGTCAAGGAAGAGTAACTTGATATGTTACGTTTGAATGATTGAACAATTTAACAAATCAAAAAAATGGATTTAATTAAAATTGCTAAAGAAGCATTTGCTACTGACGTAAAGCGCGAGATGGAGTTCCACCCAGGTGACACAATCACAGTAGCTTACAAGATCATTGAGGGAACAAAGGAGCGTATCCAGCTTTATCGTGGTGTTGTTATCCGCATCAGCGGTCACGGCAACGAGAAGCGTTTCACAGTACGTAAGATGTCAGGTACTGTAGGTGTTG
>JAFYWE010000216.1 GCA_017558165.1 Bacteroidaceae bacterium | reverse complement strand
GTTCCATAGCCCAGCGCATGATAAGGTAACCCGTGTTGATGATGTTACGCAGCTCGCACAGTTCGCTGCTCACGACGCTCTGCTTGAACAGTTCCTCGGTCTCATCATATAGAAGGTCAAGGCGGTTCCATGCGCGCTTGAGGCGCAGGTCGCTACGCACGATACCAACGTATGTACTCATTATCTGCTGTACCTCCTTGGCGTCCTGCGAGATCAGCACCATCTCCTCGTTCATCTTCGTGCCCTCGTCGTTCCACTCGGGAATCTCCTCCTTGTAGCTGTACTCCTCAAAGTGTGCAATCGAGTGCTTCGCTGCCGCATCGGCGTATACCACGGCTTCAATCAACGAGTTGCTTGCCAGACGGTTGCCTCCATGGAGTCCTGTGCATGAACATTCGCCTACTGCATAGAGCCTGTGTATGCTTGATGCCGCGTTCAGGTCAACGAGGATACCGCCGCAAAGGTAGTGTGCGGCAGGTGCCACGGGTATGTAGTCCTTTGTTATGTCAATGCCAAGGGAAAGACACTTTTCGTAGATATTTGGGAAGTGACGTTTTGTTTCCTCGGGGTCTTTGTGTGTGACATCAAGATAGACGTGGTCATCGCCGCTGTGCTTCATTTCGTTGTCTATGGCGCGTGCCACGATGTCGCGTGGTGCAAGGGACAGGCGCGGGTCATATTTGTGCATGAACTCCTTTCCGTCCTTGGTGCGCAGTATGCCTCCGTATCCGCGCATGGCCTCGGTGATGAGGAACGATGGCCTGTCGCCCGGGTTGTAGAGCGCTGTGGGGTGGAACTGCACGAACTCCATGTCCTTTACCGTTCCCTTTGCGCGGTATACCATCGCGATACCGTCGCCTGTAGCGACAAGCGGGTTGGTGGTTGTCTTGTAGACCGCACCGCAACCGCCGGTGGCCATAGTGGTCACCTTGCTCAGGAATGTGTGCACCTCGTTGGTGGCGATGTCAAGCACGTATGCGCCGTAGCACTCGATGCCTTGGGTCTGGCGTGTGACCTCTATTCCCAAATGGTGCTGGGTAAGGATCTCGATGGCGAAATGGTTGTCAAAGACGGTTATGTTGGGGTGCTTGCGTATGGCCTTGATGAGTGACTCCTGTATCTCGGCTCCGGTGTTGTCGGCGTGGTGCAGTATGCGGAACTCGGAGTGTCCGCCCTCACGGTGAAGGTCAAACTCACCGTTCTCGTCCTTGTCGAAATCAACGCCCCAGTCAATGAGTGCCTGTATCTGTGACGGAGCCTCGCGTACGACCTTCTCCACTGCCTGGCGGTCGCTTATCCAATCGCCAGCAATCATCGTGTCCTCGATGTGCTTTTCAAAGTTATCTACCGCAAGGTTCGTTACCGATGCGATACCTCCCTGTGCAAAATAGGTGTTCGCCTCCTCGAGCGTGGTCTTGCACACGAGTGCCACCTTGCCTTTGTCGGCCACCTTCAAGGCATAGCTCATGCCGGCGATGCCTGAACCGATTACCAAAAAATCGAATTTCTTAACCATATTGACAAATGTTCTTGCGGGCGATGTTGGGTCTATATGGATTCTCTTGGCTCAATGTCGTCGCCCTTTTCCTTTAGTTTGTAAAAGTACAAAAAAAAATAATAATCCATTGTCTTGGGGCGGTTTTTCGCAAAATATCTGTAGTTTTACAAAAAATATGTATATGACACGAATCCTTATATTGTTGCTGATGTTGCCTTTCATGCTTGCTGCGCAGCCAAGGCGGGCGTTGCAGAAGGAACTCGGCGATTTGCTCAATGACAAGCTTTTCGATACAGGCGATGTTTCCCTGTTGGTCTATGACCTTACAGCCGATACGTTGCTCTATTCACACCGCGCGCATAAGCTCGTCCGTCCGGCATCGGTGCAGAAAACCCTGACATCCATTGTGGCGCTTGAGCATCTGGGCAGTGACTACACATTTGATACCGAGCTTTTTGACAAGGCTTCCGATGTCTCGTACAATCTTTTTGTCAAAGGCCATATGGATCCTCTTTTCACTGATACCGATGCGCAAAGGATGGCAAACAGCGTTGGGCCAGGTGTGGTTGTCGATACGCTCTTTGCCGACTGCTCTTTTTCTGATTCTCTCTACTGGGGCAGCGGCTGGATATGGGATGACAACCCCTATGGTTACCAACCTTATCTCTCTTCGCTGATGCTTTGCCGTGGGGCGGTAGAGGTCGTTGTATGGCCACGTGACAATGGCAAGGCTCCTGCATACAAGGTCACTCCCGAGTCTTCGTTCTATACAGTCGTGAACGAGGCGGTAAGCAACGATCCATCAAAGGGAAAGCTTACCGTATTGCGCGACTGGCTCGTTGACAGCAATGTCATACGTATTGACGGAAACTGTACCAAGCGTTACAGTACAAGGATGAATATGTACAAGTCGGCCGATTTCTTCGTGGCCGTATTGATTGAGAAACTGGCTTTGCGTGGGGTGACAGTGAACAATGTGGTGTATGGTCCTGTAGTGGCCGATGCGGAGCGTATCTTTGTGAACAGCCGTCCGGTTGCCGATGTAATTGATGAGGCCTTGATGGAGAGCGACAATCTCTGTGCCGAGGCTCTCCTTTATCACGTTGCAGCGCAGGAGAATATCTCTCCGGTCTCTGCATCCCAGGGATGCAGTGTCGTCAGCCGTTTTATGAAGGAGCGTCTTGGTGTAAACGGTGATTTCTCAATTGCCGACGGTTCGGGTCTTTCGGTTTATAATTACCTGTCGGCCGATGTCGTATTGCGTGCACTCAGGTTTGCTCATTCTAACGATGAGCTCTTCAATGCCTTCTATATGCATCTTCCGCAGTCGGGTGTGTCGGGTACCATGCAGAATCGTACCAAAGGGACAAAGGCTCATGGCAAGGTGCGTGCGAAGACCGGCACGGTAAAGGGTGTGTGCACCCTTGCGGGCTATGCCGAGGCTGCTGACGGGCATCTCTATGCCTTTGTGATGCTGAATTCCGGGCTGCAGAGTGCGCGCACGGTAAGGGCATGGCAGGATAAGGTACTTGATGCAATATGCAAGTAAAATGAAAGGTGAAAAGTGAGAGGTGAAAACTGAAAGGTGAAAGGTTTTCCGTTCTCAGTTTTCCGCTTTCCGTTCTCCGTTTTCACTTTCTCTGATGTTGCGCATCAGTTGCTCATATCCGCACCTCTCCACGGCGCTTTTCTTGAACAACCTGTTGTACTCCTCCTTTGTGAGTGAGTGCCAGCGCTCCGGTGTCATCTGCATCAGTTCATCCTTGGGCTGCAGTTCAGGAGTGCAGTTAGGCTTTGCGAACCTGTTGTGCGGGCAGGCTGTCTGGCAACGGTCGCAACCGTAGAAACAATTTCCCATCTTTTTACCGATGTTTTCGGGCAAATCGCCACGGTGCTCGATTGTAAGGTACGACAGGCATTGGCGCGCGTCAAAGCCGTTCTCTTTCAATGCGCCCGTAGGGCAGTTCTCAATGCACCGGCGGCACTCTCCGCAGTGCGTGCCTGTGAATGGATTGTCGTAGTCGAGTTCTATGTCCACCATCAGCTCGCCTATGAAAAAATAAGATCCCTTGCCGGGGATTGTAAGCTGGTGGTTGCGTCCTATCCACCCCAATCCGGCTTGTACAGCCCAGTAACGCTCGAGTACCGGTGCCGAGTCGCAGAACGGGCGTCCTTGGCAAGGAGTCATCTCGTTTATGCTTTTGAGCAACATAAAAAGCCTGTCCTTCACAGCCTTGTGGTAGTCTGCGCCCTGTGCATAATGTGATATGCCCTCGATTGGTTGTGCCGGAGCGTAGTTCAATGCGGTGACGATGATGCTACGGCATCCCTCGACAAGTTCCGTGGGGTTGTACCGCTTGTCGCGGTTGCGCTCAAGGTAACCCATTGTGCCGTTGAGGCCTGCATCGGCCCATCCGTCGCAGAACGCGGCTGTAGCACTATCCACGGCGCAGGCCTTTGCTATGCCACAAACGTCAAAGCCGAGACGCAATGCCTCGGCTTTGATATGTTGCGTAAGTTCGCTTCTTGTCATCATTCGAACACTTTGAAGGTGTATCCCTCCTTCAGCCACCAGTCAATGGCGCGGGGTAGGGCGTATCTGAGATTGGTCTCCGACCTTAACGAGTCGTGGAATGTAACAATAGAACCATTACGTGTGAGTCTCTTCACGTTGGCAAGTACGTCCTCACCGTAGAGGCGGAAACTGTAGTCGCGTGTAACGAGGTCCCACATAACGAACTGGTATCGCTTGGACAGCTCCTCGTACTGCCTGCGGCGCAACAGACCGTGCGGCGGGCGGAACAGGTTGCTGTGTATGAACGCATCGGCCTGGTCAACGTTCTCAATGTACTCTTTCACGCTGGTAAAGAGTCCCTTGAGGTGGTTGAATGTGTGGTTGCCCACCCTGTGTCCGTTCTCCACAACCTGCATGTACTCCTGCGGGAACTTGTGCACGTTGTCGCCAACCATAAAGAACGTCGCCTTTATGTCGTAACGTCCCAGCAGGTCTACTACCCAAGGGGTAATTACGGGTATGGGGCCGTCGTCGAAGGTCAAGTAGATGGCCTTCTCGTCAGGGTTCATCCGCCATAATGCCTTTGGGTAGAGATTGCGGAAAAAGTCGGGTACCTGTTCTATGAACATAAATGTCTGTTGTGTCGGTTCGGTTTATTTTACAACTTTACGGTTGTCCTGCTTGACAAGCTCGTTGTAGACCTCCTCAAGCGGGTAACCGACGTATGTATCGAAATACTTCTTGGCAGCCTCCTCATCGATGTCCGAGAGCATGATGTGTACGCCATCCATGAGGATTCGCTTGCGGTGCTCCTCGAGCTGCTTGCTTCTCTCCCTTGGCTTACGTGAATTGTTCCATATCATATACTCGTACTCGTTCTTGACAACTGCTGCTGCAAGCTCTATGCTTCTCATCTCGAGCAGGTCAAGGGTCTCCTTGCCAAGGAAATATCTTGTGCCCTCCTTCTCCTTCTGCAGCGAATGGAGCATCTTGTACATCTTGGCAACCTCAACGGTGCCGTCGCGCATTGTGTCATATACCACAACGTCACCGGGGAACTCGCTGTACCACTTCTCGAGCAGTGCGATGATCTTTTCGGTCAAGTCCATCTTCATCTGCTCCTCCTCCGGGGTGTCGCCCGCCACGATGATGTCATTGTGCATGTACTGCGCCAGTGTGGCCAGCTGTGTGCGGTGTGTGGTAATCATGCGGCGCACGGTCTCGTCGGCATAGTAGTCCTTGTTCTCCTTTGCGCCTCCCCATCTGAAACGGCTCATGACGCTGTCGTAGAACTTGTCGGTATCAACGGGTGAGTCGTAGAGTCCAAGCTCGCTCGATGCACGGCTGATGGTGGTCCAGTTGAACGGAGTGATCCTGTATGACAGGCCCTCAAGTACAAAGTAGTCCTGGAGAACCTCGGGATAGTTGTCCGAGCCCACTGTTATGGCCACGTATATAGGACGCTCCCAGTTTGCGTTCGCAAGCATTTCGAACACGAGCATCTCGTGACGGTATACCGCATTCACGTCACTCAGGTCAAGCTCCATGTACTCGGGCATAGCGATGCCCTCGGCATAGATCTTTGGAATCTTCATTCCAGAGCGCTTTACGGCCACAGGGTCGATAGGTATCTGCAACAGGCCTGTAGGCAGTATTGCCGAAGACGGTGTGATATCCCTTGCAATCCTTACGACAAGGTCACCGTACATCATCCTGTACTCGGCAATTTCCATATCCTCCTCCGAGAGGTTAGGACGGCTGTAGTCGGCTCTTCCCTGCTTCATCAGGCGCTCACCGTCAGCAATCATCTTAGGCTTGATGTATTCGAGAATCTCCTCGACAACCTTGCGCTCTGCGCTCTTCTCCTTGTCGTTGGCGCCGGCAATCCAGTACTTTGTGATGTTCTTTACATCATGGATGTTGCCGATCAATCTGGCCTTTTCGGGGTTCTTTGCAAGGAACTCGTCGATGTATCTTGTTCCGATCTCGGGGATGATATATATTATCTGGTTGGTATTACCGAAATAGTCGTCACGGTCCCATGAGATAGGTAGTGCGGGTGATTCGTATGCAGGGCGCTTCATCTGGTCAATGTACCAGTCGGCCTGTATGTAAGACAGGTTGCATACGCGTGTGTCGGTGCGTACGCCCTCCACCTCCTGATTGTACCACAACGGGAAGGTGTCGTTGTCACCGCAGGTGAAAATTATCGGGTAGCAGTTGTCGGGCAGTGAGTTCAGGTAGTTCTGGCCGAAATCGCGGCAGGCATAGCGTCCGCTGCGGTCATGGTCATCCCATGTCTGTGACACCATCTGTACTGGTACAAGAAGGCAGGCAACCGATACCGCTATGTTGAGCGGCAGGCTCTCCTTCTTGGTGCGTTGCTGGACGAAGTGTACAATGGCTGCCACGCCCATACCTATCCATATGGCGAATGCATAGAAAGAGCCTGCGTATGCGTAGTCACGCTCACGTGGCTGCATAGGGTACTGGTTCAGGTAGAGCACGATTGCGAGTCCTGTCATGAAGAACAGCATGCCTACGATGAAGCACTGTCTCTTGCCCTCCTTGCCGCTCTTCAGCTGCCATACGATACCGAGTATGCCCAGTATCAGCGGCAGTGCGAAGAATACGTTGCGTCCCTTGTTCTCCTTGAGCATTGTGGGGAGTTTGTCGAGGTCGCCAAGGCGAAGCTCGTCAAGGAGCTTTATTCCTGTTATCCAGTTGCCGTTCTCGGCCTCACCATGTCCCTGGACATCATTCTGGCGTCCCACGAAGTTCCAAAGGAAGTATCTCCAGTACATGTGGTTCAACTGGTAGTTCACGAAGAATGTGAGGTTATCCAACTGTGTAGGCATTGTGACCCTGCCCTGGCCGTTCTGCGAAGGAACGGTGTTCTTTATGCGTCCTGTCCAGTTCTCGTAATATTTCTTGTGAGCAGAACTCCACATGCGTGGGAACAGCATGTTCTGTGCGAATACATACTCCGAGTTGTACTCCAGAATCTCGTACTTGCCGTTGTTGCGTACGTATACGGGGCTGGTCTCCACCTTCACGGGCTTGCCGTCCTTGTCGCGCTTCACCTCGGAGTCGAAACTCTCTCCGTAGAGGAGCGGGCGTGTACCGTACTGCTCACGGTTCAGGTATACGCCAAGCGTGAAGATGTCCTCGGGTGAGTTCTGGTCCATCGGGGTGTTGGCTGCGGAGCGTATCACGATGACGGCATACGATGAGTAGCCTATCATGATGAACAGCATGCACAGGAACGCAGTGTTGAAAGCCCTGAAGCTTACAAGGTACTTCTTTGTTGTGCTCTTGATCCTTGACTTGATGTCGCTGTCGTCGACACTCTTGCGTGCCATTGCCACGTAGTAGAGGGCGGCAATGACTACGGCACCGATCACAAGGCTAAAGAGCACGTTGTGTCCGTAGAACGGGATACCGAGCAGCGCCACGGTGGCGAGGAAGAGTATTGTGACAATCTTCTGTGTCTTATCTGTCTGCTCTGCGTATTTTTCGGTAAGGTAGATTCCGGCAATGATAGTGCCGAAAAGCAGTATCAGGTATACGTAGAGTCCTGTGTTGAACGGTAATCCGAGTACGTTCACGAACAGCAACTCGAACCATCCGCCCACCTTTACCACTCCCGGTACGATACCGTATAGCACAGCTGCGACAAGTACTGCCGACACCACAAGTGCCAGTACTGCGTATTTGCGGT